>JADGPS010000135.1 GCA_017882285.1 Paludibacter sp.
AGCTGATAAAAAACGGCAAAAGGAAATTGAAGAAAACACCATCGATAATTTCCGGATTGGCGAAATGCAACCCGAACGCGACCATAACCTGCAAGCAAGCGAGCGGTCGTATGTGGATGAAGCTTTAGGCCGCACCGGACGTGAAGTAAGACCTGACAATTATTTTTCCTTCGAGATGAAGGTAATGCAAGGAGTTTCTAATAATTTACTGCTAACATATCTAGGCGATGATAAAGACCGCAAATTTGATATTTTGGTGGATGGAACTAAAATCGTAACCGTCGACTGGAAAGGCGGGAAAACCGGCAAGTTTTATGATGAAGAATATCCTATTCCGGCAGAATTAATTAAGGATAGAATGAAAATTACCGTTCGTATCGAAGCAAATCAGGGTCGCACAGCAGGGAGGGTATTTGGTTGCAGAATTATTAAGGGTGGAAATTAATGGAAACCTCCTAAAGGTTTTGCCGAAAAATGTTTTCAATTGCAATAGGTACGCCTGTTCAGGAAAGGGTAATATCATCCATACAAAGTGACGATGATTGTTGTAGATATAAAATTGTCGGATTAAAGATTAAAACAAATTTTATGAAAAAAAACTGTTTATTCATTATTCTATTTAGCTTAATGACATGTCAGATATTTGCTCAACTGCGCAAGAACAAATCTGATTTTGGACCTTCGACTTTGGGGATAAGAAAAGGTACTATTAAATATCAAACTCCATTGTTTCAGCTTAGTCTATTAAATTCAAGCCAAACAGTTTCGGCTTTAAAAACAAACGATGACGATCCATTCGATTTTACACCAGGCGATCGATTGAAAGAGCGCGATAAAAATGGTTTTTACCATCTGGGTGATATTACCCTTGGTATTCGTACCAGCAATAGTAGTGATTGGAGTTATTATTCAACCTCAAAAAACAGGGTTGATGTCAGTGCCATCAAATCGGATAACCCGAATGTACTTGCAGCAGCCGATTTGTCGAAATCACTATCGGCTGATTTGCCGTTGCAAATTACCCGTTACTGGGAAAAGGATGGCGATAACATTGTAATGCGATTCGAAGTAAAGAACATATCAGATAAGCCGGTTGAAATTGGAGCGCTGGGAATACCCATGATTTTTAACAACAATTTTAACGACAAATCACTCGATCAGGCACATATCGAAAATGTTTTTTCCGATCCCTATATTGGAAAGGACGCCGGTTATATACAGGTAACGCGGCTTCAAGGTAAAGGCAAGGTATTGGTCGTGGTACCTTATGGCGAAACACCATTTGAAGCATACCGCCCGTTGCTGGATGATCCCATGCCAAGCGGATACGCCTTTGAAGGTTTGCACGAATGGATGGTTCATAGTAAATCGTATGCTGAAACAGAATGGAAAGGGGTTGAACAATGGAATATCCCTACTTCAGAAATAATCAAACCGGGGGAATCGAGAAGTTATGGGGTTAAATTTCTGATAGCCAGTTCGGTTAGGGATATAGAAAATACACTGGCACTTGCTGATCGTCCGGTGGCAGTGAAATGACATGGGACTCTACAGGACAGGAAGAGGTTTATATGTGGGCAAAATATTTCGGTATCAATGATAAAGCACTTGTTACGCTCAATGCAATTTTAGCTTATATGCCAACAATACCGCACTGGGCATATAATGGTAATGCCCGACGTTATTGGGATTTTCTGTTTGCTGGAAAACTCACCCGCTTCGAACGAATGATCCATCATTATGGATCGGCATTGAATGCAATACCTGTTTTGAATGAATATCGCGAACATCCTTCCGATCTTTATTTATTAAGGGTTGGTTATGGTGGTTTGTTGGGTGCAATTTCCAACATTACTCAGGACGGTTTCGCCCCATGCGCATTCCACTCATTCCCCTCGACCCTTAAAAATGACGGTATCACAGGTGATTACGGTTCCGGATTTTTTGGCTATGCGGTGAATACAGCAACATTCATTACCCATAACGATGAATTTGGGTGGCTTTCGTTTGGTGGAAACTGCACTCTGGAAGGGAAATGGGTTAAAACAGATATAACCACAGCAGCTAAATCGCGGGTGTTTATTGCCCCTGCAGGTCTCTGGTTAACCCTTGATGCCGGCCGGTTTAAAAGCGTATCGTACAATACTGAAAATGGCGATATTGAACTTGAATTTGAAAAAGCAGACAATTTCACATCAGAGGCTTACCTCCATATCTATTCAATAAGTAAAGAAATGTCAGCAAAAGAATATATACCGGGTTCGCTGACGAGAAACAACAGGGGAGCTTATATAGTACCACTGAAAAATAAAATAATGTCGGTAAGTTTGAAAACAAAATACTAACTAATGAAAAATAAGATCTTACCGATATCTCTTTTATCAGTTTTGCTCTCGTTTCAACTTGGAGCGCAGGATGCAAAAATTATTGTAAATGTTGATAGTTTAAAAGCCAAAGTTTCGCCCGATTTGCACGGTGTTTTTTTTGAAGAAATCAGTCATGGCGGGGAAGGCGGATTGTACGCCGAACTTATCCAAAACAGAGGATTTGAAGATTTTCGACTTCCTCAAGGTTGTACCCTGGATTCAGGCTGGCTAATTCCTCCACGTACTCCCCAATATTCCATCCAACCCAAAATCAGTGACTGGAAAATGCCATGGGAAGTCAACAGCGATTATCCAGCCTGGTCGTTGAAACTTGAAGGAAGCAGCAAAGCCTCTGTTTTTTTATCATCAGAAAAACCTTTAACCCAGGCAACCCCGCATTCACTGAAAATTGAAATTGAAAATGCAGATCCAAAAGGCAGGGTATCTATTATAAATGATGGCTTTTGGGGCATCAATGTTGTAAAAGGAGAAAGTTATAAATTGTCATTTTATATCCGGACCTCTGAAAATTTCTCAGGTCCCATAATGGTTTCTCTTGAAACCGACAGTGGAAAGGTTCTTGCATTCTCTTCTTTTCAAAATACAAAAAATCAAAACTGGAAGAAACTGGAATGCACCTTGAAAGCTACCGATTCCAATCCCAAAGCAAAATTTTATCTTTCTTTTGGCGGAAAA
>JADGPS010000136.1 GCA_017882285.1 Paludibacter sp.
AAAAGCGGTTATATATCTATAAGTCAATAAAATAATCTCCAAAATAGTTGTATATATTTGCAGGATTTAGTATCTTTGTAGTACAAAAACTTGCAAATTTTGGATATATCCCCTGCCTTCAGGTTGAAAAAAGATGAAGGAATACTTCGCACCCTCGTATTTGTCGGTTCGGATAAGTTTGAACCGGATTTCAACCGTTTCGCATACCTTGATTTTCGTTTGTAACGGCATAGTACTCACCGAGAAATCATACATTTGTTGAACCTCCAATTTGTCATTACAGCCAGTGAATAGTGACAGCATAGCTGCTACAATACTCATAATAATTGTCTTCTTCATAATTTTTTTAATTGTAATTGTTTGTAATTCTAGTTGTTTTAATTGATAATAATTTTGATTCCAGTACCCAATTGGCTTGAAAACTTGCCTACAGATGAACCCCAAAGAACACGTTCCCGGGCATTGACCAAAAGAATGATTAGGTCAGTGATAAAAGTTTCAAGTTCCAGCGTCAATGCACCTCCATATACAAAAGCATCTTTATTATGAAGCGTTGCTCCATCAAAGAGTGTTTTATTCCCCCAGTTGATGGTTTCATATCCTGCCAAGCCCGATGCGCCAATGGAAAGTAGAAAAGTTTTACTTGGGTCGGAAAGAAAGCTATAATAATATCCTGCTTCGCCTGAAAGTAAATTACAGGCAGCTCCGCAGGGCAAAATCCCCAGCCGCCAAAAATCCCCACCATTTGTAACTCATGGCTTGCACGGTCTTTTTATTGGTTTACGCACGATAAAAACGCCCCTTTGCCCAGCTCAGTTACCAAAAGAGCCTCATGATTTTCCTACACACTATAGTTGTTGCTGGAACTTCAGGCATCCTTCTATTTTATAATTATCCAGCGAATCCCAATTTCTTAATTTTAGTCATAGTATTAATATGAACTCCTGAGAGTTTTGCAGCCTCATTCAGCATATAACCTTTTTTCATATAATCAAGAGCTTTTCGGTTTTTGGGCTTGGATAAAAAAGCATGAACATCTTCAGTTGTCCCTTGCAGCCTTCCCTTATATACATTTCGTGCTTTCGCTAAGCGAACACCTTCCAATTGACGTTCGCGAATCTGACTACGCTCCATTTCGCTTACAGTCGCTAATATGGAAATCATCAAATTAGCAATTGGATTTTCTTTTCCATTATCGTCAATAGTCCTCAATCCTTGATTAAGAAAAACAATCGGAATATTTCTTTCAGAGAAATAATGTATTGTGTTTAATATGTCACGGAGATTTCTTCCCAAGCGATCAATAGTCCATACTGATAATTGAGATAGAATTCCTTTGTCGATATAATTCAAAATTTCTTTTCCACCATATCTTTCAAAAAATGGAATTGCTCCAGAACATTTATCTTCAATTACAAGACTAAAATCCATTTCATTGATTCGTTGTCGATCGGTCTTCTGGTCGCTTGTTGATACGCGGGTGTAAAGAACCTTCATTTTATTCATATTTTTAGATTGGTTATCTTTCATTCCTATTATTGTGATTATTTTTACCGTTTAATTTGTTTTCTCTTGCAAAACACATATTTTAAAAATCACAGCCAAGGTTGTAATCTATTTTTGTGACTCAAGTTTCAAATAAAAACAGGACATATTGAATACTCCTGTTTCTTCTTAAGATTATTTTTGTTTACATTTAGAAATAAACAAACTCCACACATATCCTCGAGCATGATTGGTTGTTAAAAACCAAGTTTCAGGAGTAAAAAGATCATGAGGGTCAGTTTTTTTTAATTCTTCAAGAATCGGAAAAAATTCAGGTTTGATTACCTGCTCAATTTCCTGAATAAATTTTTCATAACACATTACAAATTCCATTGCGTCCATATTATTTCATTTAAAATATTCATTATTTACCCTATCATTATAATCATCCGTTTTTTCAACTCTTTCATCAATGATTTCCACAAGTTGATCGAAATATACCATATTCATAATATCCACCGTTTTACCAGTTTCATCCAGTAAATAGACATCAAATAAATCTTGACCTTCATTGTATTGAATTGAGACTTTACCTTTGTGTTTGAATCCATTCACAAGGAAGTAAAGCCCATTATGAATAATCCTTGGACTTTGAAATCCCCAACTCATTAAAATCATGGGTTGGGACAGTAGGATTGAATAAATATATTCCGCCATTTCTTTGTCAGTATCCATACTGTAGTGTTTTATAATTAATATATCGACAAAAATAGGGTTATAGTACGACATCACCAAAATATTATTCAAATTATTGTAATGACATATTATATAATAATTTGAATATGTAGTGTTATTCCAATTCAATGTATTATTTTTGTTGAAATTAAATAGTCGAAGTATGGAAAAACTAAGAATAAAAGAGATTCTGAAACTTAGAGGAATGACAATGATTGAGTTGGCTGAAAAATTGAATATAAACAGGGTCAACCTCAGTAATAGCATCAATGGGAATCCTACTTTGAAAAGTTTATTGAAAATTGCCGAAATACTTGAAGTAGATATTTCAGAGCTATTTGCAAAACCGGTTGCAGAAAATGTTGTGACCGGTTACCTTGAATATAATGGGGAGATTTATAAAATTGAATCTATCTTGGATATTGAAAAATTAATTGAAAAAATGGAGAAATAGTTTTATTGTAGATTTTTATTCATACATAAAACGAATATCGGATGTTTTTGAAAAGGAAGAGGCTGTCTATTTTTAGACAGCCTCTTTTTTTGATCAACTCTTATGCCTTAAAAAACTCAGCTATAAAACGCTTGCGGTTTTCTTTTGAAAGACCGTTATGGTTTCTGAGTTTGTTTCTTAGTTCAGTAAAAGAACCTTTATTCATAACCTTTGATTTGCTGCAAAGATAATTAGAATAAGCTTTTCCATTTCAAGAGATTTCAGCCTACTTTTTGAGCTATAAGCCAATTTTTAATTCAATTTTTTCAATCCCTTTTTATTATCTATCATATCTTTGATAAATTCAATTTCGGTAC
>JADGPS010000047.1 GCA_017882285.1 Paludibacter sp.
TTTTCTGAAACATTTTTTTTATTCTTACTTATATCATCAACGGTCATTTTGGTTGACACATCCAATGAATTTTTTGAGTAATCCACTAATTTATACCGAATATTTGCCCTGCAAAAATAAGCTAACATAAAGTTTGGACGTAAATAGATTGCTTTATTCAAGTCTTCGATAGCGCTGTTAAAATCTTGAACCATAGCAAATTCCAAAGACCGATTGAAATAAATGTCTGCATTTTCAGAATCAGTTGATAATTTTGAAGAAATAGTATTGATTGCTTCAAAATGACTGTTAATCAACTCGGCTGTCAGAGGTAATTCGTTATTAGTAATTTTTAAAATAGAGCTCAACTTCTTTTCTTTATTGTATTCTTCCAGTGTAGGATAGTATAAATTTGTGTGTCGAATCTCATCGGACTTTGCATAATAAGTCAATACAAAATTTCGTTCATTTACGACGTCGGTATATTTGTCTTGCACTGCTCCACGCGTAACATCGGTATATTTTGCTTCAGTTTCAGTATCGTCAATATTCTGCGCAGCAAATCGGTTGAATAATTCAGTTTTACGACTAGTAGTACTTTTTTGAACATTTGTCGCTAACTTATTGGTAGCCTGAATTGTTTCTTTGTTTTTATGATTAATATAATCTTTATTCTTTTCAATATTGCCGGCTAATTGTTGGTATAGAAATGCTGATTTTTGATTACCAAGAGCGGATTCAGATTGAGCAATTCCCATATAAGCAGGAATAAAATACTTAAATTTAGCAATAATTTTTTTGTAATCTTTGATGGCAGATTTGTAATCCTTTATTGAATATTCAACCATAGCTTTTTGCAATAAAGCTTCATTATTTGTTGAATCTAATTTTAAAACGGTAGTTAAATCTGTTAATGCATTATTGTAATCGCCCAAATTCGCTCGCAGTAAACCGCGATTGTAATAAACCAATGCATTGTTTTTTTCCATTTTTACGGCAGTATTATAATCGCTGAGTGCTTGATTATAATTCTTTTTCTCAACGTTCAAAATGCCACGATTAATGTAATCGCCCACAAAATTTGAATTTCGTTTGATAGCTTCTGTATAATCTTTTAAAGCTCCATCTTTATTGTTTCGTTGCATACGCAAAATCGCTCTGGCACTCCATGCCAAACAATTTGTAGTGTCTTTTTGAATAAAAAGATTGAATGTATTTTCTGCCCCGATGGTGTCTTTTAATTCCAATTGCAATCTGCCTTTTTCGTAAAGCAAATTGGTGGTTTTTGGACTCAATCTCAGATAAGTTTCACAATCAGTCATTGCTTCCTGATAATCTTTACTTGCATCACGAGCATCCATTCGACTCATCAATAAATAAAGACTATTTGGGCTGAATTCCAATGCTTTACTAAAATCTTCGATGGCTTCTTTGTAAAAATTCATTTTTCTGCGGGCAAATCCACGTGCGTAATATGCTTGCGGTATGAATGGATTTATTTCAATGGCTTGAGTGCAATCCTGATCGGCACCTTGATAGTCACCAAGTTGAATTTTAGCAATTGCACGATCTAAATAGGGTTCTGCCAGATAGGGTTTAATTTTAATAACCTGATTAAAGTATTGAATGGAAAGAACATAATCTTCGAAATACAAGGCGTTTTGACCAATAGTAAGAATGCGTTCGGTATTCCATTGTGCCAGGACGAAAACCTGACTTAGAAGACAAATCGATAGGAAGATTATTTTTTTCAAGTCTTTAAAATTATCTGAAAATTATTCAAAAGCATTCACTTCGCAACCTGAGTTTGCATTAAATGAACTCGGCACATCAAATTGTTCGGTTGAAGAATATCCCAACTCTTTGTCGGCCAATACTTTTTTCATATATAAAGCCCATATTGGCAACGCCATGGTTGCACCTTGTCCTTCGGCAATATTATCAAAGTGAATGGAACGGTCTTCACCGCCTACCCAAACGCCCGAAACAAGCGAAGGTGTATAACCCATAAACCAACCATCTGAGTTATTTTGAGTTGTTCCTGTTTTTCCACCCATAGGCATATACAGACTGTAATTTCTTCTGATTCTGCTACCTGTACCCCCGTCAACAACCGCGCGCATCATGTAAATCATTTTATAGGAAGTTGTTTCGCTGAATATTTCGTGCATTTGTGGTGCAAATTTTCCTATTACATTCCCATTTGCATCTTCAATGCGGGTAACATAAACCGGGTCAACACGAATTCCTTTATTGGGAAACGCTGTGTAAGCATCAACCATTTCTCCAACTGAAACTTCACAAGGTCCTAAACATAAAGAAACAACAGGGTCTATTTGTCCTCTGATTCCAAATGAACGCATTAGTTTTACCATTGCTTCAGGCGAAAATAGACTCATTAAATAAGCAGAAATCCAGTTATCAGAGTTTGACAATCCCCACCGTAAAGATACAATATCACCAATCTTTTTGTTTTTTGTTGTAGTTTTTGGAGACCAGGGTTTACCCGTTCCATCCATTAATGTTATTGGTTGCCACGTGGCTTTATCGCATGGCCACATGCCTTCTTCCATAGCCAACGTATATAAATATGGTTTTACTGTAGAGCCAACCTGCCGACGACCAACGTTTACCATATCATACTGGAATTGAGAGAAATCCGGTCCGCCAATATACGCTTTAACTTCGCCGTTATGCGGATTCATAGACATAAAACCACAACGAAGGAAATATTTGTGATAACGAATAGAATCTTTAGGTGACAAAATCGTGTCGATTAATCCATCATAAGAATAGACCTGCATTTCAATTCGTTGATTGAATGAGGATTGAATTTCGGACTCGCTGTTTCCGGCAGCTTTCATTTTTAAATAACGGTCGGATTGTTTCATGGAACGTGTCATGGTTGCGTCAATATCTTCCTGCTTCATATTACGGGCAAACGGAGCGTAACTTCTGTTCTTCTTTTCTTTGAAAAAAGTTTTTTGAAGCAATTGCATGTGTTGGTCAACAGCGTCTTCAGCATAGTGTTGCATGCGGGAATCGATAGTAGTATAAATTTTCAAACCATCCGTATAGATATTGTACGGTGTTCCGTCTGGTTTATTATTTTTATTACAAAAACCATAAAGCGGATTTGTATCCCAGGCTTTCTGATCTTCTTCATATTTCCCTTGTTGCCAACTGGCATAATCACTCCGATCAGGTTCTTTAGCGGTCAAGATCATACGTAGATATTCTCTGAAATAAGCTGCAAGTCCGAGTTTGTGATCCACTTTTTGATACTTGAGTGTAAGTGGTATGGCTTTTAATGAATCAAATTGTTGTCGGGTAATAAAATCTGCTCTACGCATCTGGTTGAGAACCACGTTTCTACGATTTCGTGTACGTTCATTGTATCGAACAGGGTTAAAATAGGATGGATTTTTACACATTCCAATCAAAGTTGCAGCTTCTTCAATTTTCAAATTAGCAGGCGATTTGCTGAAATATATCTGGGCGGCTGATTTTATACCAACGGCATTGTTCAGAAAATCAAACTGATTGAGATACATGGTCATGATTTCGTCCTTTGTGTATAAACGTTCCAGTTTCACCGAAATCACCCATTCAATAGGTTTTTGTAATGCACGTTCAATGAAATTTTCTGCCTGTGGCGAATAAAGTTGCTTGGCTAATTGTTGCGTAATGGTACTGCCGCCACCCGAATTCTTACGATGCAAAATTCCGGTCAAAACAACAGCACGTGTAATAGATCTGCCATCAATCCCTGAATGATTATAAAAACGGACATCTTCGGTTGCAACTAGTGCATTAACAACATTTTTTGAAATCTCGATGTAATGAACTCCAACGCGATTCTGTCTGCTTAAAAAAAATCTTCCTAACAGCTGTAAATCAGATGAATATATTTCAGTGGCGTATTTATTTCTTGGGTTTTGTAACTCATCAATTGGAGGTAAATAACCGATCCAGCCGATATTTATAAAAACAAACATTAAAACGATACAAAGAATTCCAAATGCAAAAAGTCGCCAAAAGTAGCGTTTGAATTTTGAACGAAAATCGCCTTTCTGAGTTTTATTTTCCATGATTGATCTTATTTTATTTAAGCCACAAAAATACTACATTTTTTATAATTTACACTTTCATCAATTGTATTAAAATTTGATTGGAAATCAGTATGCCATCCGAGGTTAAACGAAGTCTATTAACAGAAAAATCAACTTTTTTTGTATCAATAAAGGGCTTTATATTTTGTAAGCAGTACTTTGCCAGTTTTATTCCAAATTCATGTTCCAGCGTTATTAAATCAATACCTTCTGCAGTACGCAAAGATACCATTACAAAATCATTATATCTGGCTTCAAATGTTAGTTCTTCCCTTTCGAAAAATTCGGTATTTATCTCAATAGCATTAATATAGTCTTTTATCGAAGCAACATTCCATTGCCGTGATATTAAATCGTATGAATGTGCCGACGGTCCTAAACCAATATAAGATTCTTGTTTCCAATACGAAGAATTATGCCGTGATCGAAAATTTGGAAGAGCAAAGTTAGATATTTCATACGCTTCAAAACTGTTTTCTTTCATTTTCTTAACCAACAATGAATACATTTTATTCATTGTTTCATCCTCAACAACATTTAATATCCCTTTTTCACGTTGTTTCCATAAAACAGTTCCTTCTTCATAAGTCAATCCATAAGCCGAGATATGCTGAACGTTTAGACTCAAAGCAATATCAAGTTGTTTTTCCCATTTTTCGAGTGTTTGTGATGGCAACCCATAAATTAAATCTATACTTATGTTTTTAAAACCGGCTTGCTGAGCATTGCTAACACTTTCAATGGCTTGAAAAGCGGTATGCCGACGATTAATTCGTTTTAAATCTTCATCGCCAAACGACTGAATTCCAATGCTAATACGATTAAATGGTAGTAAACGGATCGATTCAAAAAAATCAGTTGTCAAATCATCCGGATTGGCTTCGAAAGTAATTTCAGCATCTTCATTCACAGAGTATGTAGAGAAAATTGCTTCAAAAATTTTTGAAAACTGTTCTTTACTCAATATACTTGGAGTTCCACCCCCCAAATAGATTGTATTTATAGCTGAATCAGGTAGATAATCTTTCCTAATATCAAGTTCTTTAATGATAGAATCAATTAGATTTGGTATCAATTGAGGTGCAACTTCGGTATAAAAATCACAGTAAGTGCATTTTTTTTGACAAAATGGAATATGAATGTAAATTCCGGCCATTATTAAATTTTTAATTTTCGGCGATTTGAGAACATGTCCAATAGTTTGTTATCATTTCCTGACAAAAATACAATAAATAGTTTGTAATCTCGGAAAAAGAACGTATCTTTGCACTCGCTTTTCAGAAATAGAATAGCAACGGGGTGTAGCGCAGTCCGGTTAGCGCACCTGCTTTGGGAGCAGGGGGTCGTGGGTTCGAATCCCGCTACCCCGACAAAAAATAAGAGGACTTATCGATACATTCGGTAAGTCCTCTTTTTTTGTTTATTTTTGTAGGAACTTATAAGATTTAGCTTATGTATAATGTGTATATACTACAATCAGATAAAACGGGTAAATTTTATGTAGGTTCTACCGGCAATCTTGAAGATAGACTAATCCGGCATTTCAACGGACGAAGCATTGCCACAAAACATGGTGGACCGTGGAAATTGGTTTTTACTGAGGAATACAACTCACGTCAAGAAGCTTTTCATCGTGAAATGGAAATTAAATCATGGAAGAGCCATTCTCGCATAGCACTGTTGGTTAGCACATCCCGTTAGGGCGGGAGGGTCGTGGGTTCGAATCCCGCTACCCCGACAAATAAAGAGAACATATCGAGTGAATCGGTGTGTTCTCTTTATATTTTTTGGGATTCTTCAATTTTTTTCTAAAAAACTATGAATTAAAATCAGCGTGTAAAAAAAATAATCTATCTTTGAGCTTGAAAAGAAAGATTATTGAATACAAAACACACTAAAAATAAACATTATGAAAACGCAAGAAGACGATTTATTGGTTTATGATGAAGATGAGGCAGTTACATTCATTCTCAATTACATACCTGCAGAAGCCAAAGTAAGAATCGTTGACGATAAGATTCAATACGTTTTGGACGTTGTTTACGATTTTTATGATGAAAATGGGTTAATTGACGAAGATTCTACCGAAGAAGCCAGCATTGACGAAGAAGAAATGTTTAAATTTATTATCAAATGTGCTAAAAAAGACAAAATACAACTTAGTGAAGACGATATTCGACTTATATTAGATGGCGAGTATGAATATGGAAAATCGCTCGGTATTTACACAGAAGAAGATTAATCAATTTATAAGTAACTGTCGATGATAATTTCATATTTAAACAGTTTGATACGAGTTACTTCTCTTATATATTATTAACTTTAAATGAATTTTTGATAGTTAGAAAACACCAATGCAAAGTGACTCATGCTTGGTGTTTTTTGCATAAGTCATTCTAAAAAATTCAACAAGATTATGTTTTATCTATTTTATGCATTTATTTGGCTTATCACATGGCTACCGCTCAGAGTGTTATATTTTATTTCTGATTTTTTCTTTCTTATTGTTTACTATTTAGTAGGTTATCGAAAGAAAGTGGTTCGGATAAATCTTGAAAAATCATTTCCAAATAAAACGAAAAAAGAAAAAAAACGAATTGAACGTCGTTTCTATCGTTTCTTTTGCGATTTATTTGTTGAAACAATGTACGAAATGCATATTGGCGAAAAGGAAATTAGTCACCGGATGACTTATAGCAATATTGAAGGGATTTTGGAACAATACGGCAAAGGAAAAAGTGTGATGATTATGACTGCACATTATGGTAACTGGGAATGGACATTAGGTTTTCCTTTGTTTATGCCGGGTGCTTATGCTTCAAATCCTATCTACAAACAATTGAAAAACAAAGGCTTTGATAAATTGATATATTCACTTCGTTCAAAACATGGTGCTGAGTTAATTGAAAAAAAGGATTTACTTCGGGTTATGTTTCAACTAAAGAAAGAAGAAAAGCTAGCTAACTTTTGTATGATTTCCGATCAAACTCCCAATGGTAAAAATATACATTATTGGACTAAGTTTTTAAATCAAGATACACCAGTATTGAGCGGAACAGAAGTATTGGCTCGTAAATTTGATTACCCGGTATATTATGGTGAAATAACTCGTATTAAAAGAGGCTATTATAAATGCAAATTAATCCCCATTTCGCTTGAACCTACTCAAACATCGGAATTTGAGATTATTGAAAATTATATGCGGTTATTGGAAAAAACAATAGTAGCAAATCCTGAATATTGGCTTTGGACTCATCGAAGATGGAAATACCAGAGGAATTTAATAAGCAACAATTCCTTAACATAATTAAACTATCACACAATTTTAAATATTAATATTCAACACGTTATAAAAGCAAGATGTCCGTAGCTATCGTTATATTAAATTGGAATGGAGAAAAATATCTACAACAATTCCTGCCTATATTGATAAATAACACAACTTTAGCAGATGTTGAAATCATTGTTGCTGATAATGCTTCTACCGATGCATCGCTTTTCATTTTAAAAGAAAAATTTCCAACAATCAGAACAATCATGTTGGACAAGAACTATGGATTTGCTGGTGGTTACAACAAAGCTTTGGAACAAATTGAAGCTGATTTTTATGTACTGTTGAACTCTGATGTGGAAGTGACGCCCAATTGGTTGAAGCCGATGATAGATTATATGGTCGATCATGAAAATGTGGCTGCTTGTCAACCCAAAATTTTATCATATTATCAACGAAAGCATTTTGAACATGCCGGAGCAGCTGGTGGATATATTGATCTTTTTGGGTTCCCATTTTGTAGAGGTCGTGTTTTGGGAACTGTGGAAGAAGATAAAGGGCAATATGATAATATTGCCGATGTGTTTTGGGCTACCGGTGCATGTTTAGTTACGCGTTCCAAAATTTATTGGAAAGTAGGAGGGTTGGACGATGAATTTTTTGCACACATGGAAGAAATTGACCTTTGTTGGCGATTAAAAAGCAGAGGTTATCGTGTTGTTTGTGTTCCGGAAAGCTCTGTATATCACATTGGTGGAGGAACTTTAAATGTAGAAAGTCCGCATAAAACGTATCTGAATTTTCGAAATAATTTATTGATGTTATATAAAAATCTTCCGGCAAAATTATTGAAAAAAACTATGTTTTGGCGATTTATATTTGATTATGCTGCTGCATTTCAATTATTTATAACAGGAAAACCTAAAAACTCCAAGAGCGTTTTTAAAGCTCGTAAAGATTTCAAACAAATGAAGTCTGATTTTGATTTAAAACGGAAAGAAAATATCCTTTATGCAATAACTGATAATCATTCAGAAATTTTGCAGAAAAGTATTGTTTTGAATTATTATTTTTTTAGAAGAAAAACGTATAAGTCTTTGATTAATAAGTAAAAAAAAATAATAGAATTTATTCGTTGAAAGATGAATATTCTATAATTCGTTGATATTTTTATAATTAAACCACTTCTTACTTTAACAACATATCCCGCTCCTTGCATAAAGTTGTAAGTGGCTAAATTCAGTCCTTTACCTAAAATTCCAAATCGATTTTCTAATGCTGATGTGACTTGAAATGTTTTATAGTAAACAATTTGCAAATATTACTATTCTGGAATGAATCACAAAAAAATGTATTTTAATTCAAAAGAAATGTGTAGTTTTGTGGGTTGGATAAAAAATTGATCATGAACCATTACGATATTATAATAGTTGGTGCCGGTCCAGCCGGCATTTTTACTGCTTACGAGTTATTGCAAAACAAAGCAACCGCACATTACCGAATCCTGATTCTTGAAAAAGGAAGGGGCAGCAACCGTGTTTGCCAGAAAACAATTAATAACGGGAGATGCAATCATTGTCATCCATGCAATATAACCACAGGATGGGCCGGTGCAGGAGCTTTTTCTGATGGAAAATTGTCGCTATCGCACGAAGTGGGCGGATCACTTCCAGAATATATTGGGGTTGAGAAAACAATTGAACTTATAAAATATACCGACGACATTTACATCAAATTTGGCGCTGACTCGAAAATCCATGGTGAATTCCTGACTGCTGAAATGAAAGATATTGCGCGACGCTCCATTGATGCTAATCTTAAACTGGTGCATTGTCCGGTCAGGCATTTGGGTACAGAGAAAGTCCGAAATCTCTATCAACAGCTTTTTGTGGAACTTGAAACGAAGGGAGTTGAAATTCATTTTAACGAACCGGTGGTGGAACTTATCAATAATTCAAACCTTAAAGATGGTATAATCAGGTTCTATGAATCGGAAGAAAATGAAAGTAGCAACGGTAACCGCATAGAAGGCGTCATTACACCGAAAGGAGAATATTTTGGAAAAAATGTAGTGATTGCAGTGGGACGTGAAGGTTCGGAATGGCTTCTCACACAATGCGAGAAAAATAAAATCACCACCGAAGCCGGCATTGTTGATATTGGTGTTCGGGTGGAATGCCGTAATGAAGTGATGCAGGAATTGAACGATAATTTTTATGAAGCCAAGCTAATCCATTATTCCAAAACATTCGATGATAAAATCCGCACATTTTGTTCCAATCCGGGAGGTTTCGTTTCTTCGGAATATTACGATGACGATCTGGCAGTGGTGAACGGACACAGTTACAAGGATTTGAAAAGTGAAAACACAAACTTCGCACTGTTGGTTTCGCAAAAGTTCACCGAGCCGTTTAACGCACCTATTGAATACGGGAAACACATCGCCTCGCTCGCCAATATGCTTACAAATAACCACATTCTGGTGCAACGGTTTGGTGATATTATCCGTGGCCGCCGTACCACCAAAGAGCGGTTGTTCCGCAATAATATCATTCCAACACTGAAAGATGCCGTACCGGGCGATTTAAGCCTTGTTTTACCGCACCGTATTTTGGTTGATATTGTGGAAATGATTCACGCACTCGACAAAGTCTCTCCGGGACTTGCCAGCGACGAAACGCTGCTTTACGGTGTTGAAGTAAAATTCTATTCCAATATCATCAAGGTGGATGAACATTTTCGTTCAAAGGCTTTCGAAAATCTTTATTTAGGAGGCGATGGTGCAGGAATAACCCGCGGATTAATGCAGGCTTCGGTGAATGGCGTTATTATAGCGAGGGAAATATTGAAATCTGAAGAAACCTGAAACTCGAAACCCGAAACGGAAAATCAGTTGAACCATTTCTTTACTTCCAAATCGTACCCAAGACCCTGCATATAATTATGGGTGGCAAGGTTTAATCCGCGTCCGAAATAATCCAACTCAATTTCGTTAGAGGTTGTAAAAGGAATCTCGTTATTGGCAAAACTTCCGGACGGTATTTCAATTCTTTTAGCGCCAAACTTTTCAGGATACAAGCCAGATGGACTGTGAATGGTCATAGCGTAGCGGTGCCAGAAAGCCGATTGAATATATCCTTTTTCGAATAAACTGCGTACAACTTCCAACGAATCGATGGTTTCCTGAGCCGTTTCGGTAGGGAATCCGTACATCAGATAGGCGTGAGTCATAATGCCTGCTTCTGTAAAGTTTTTCATACTTTCACAGGCAGTTTCAATCGTAATGCCTTTGTTTATCAATTTTAAAATCCTTGGCGAAGCTACTTCCAGCCCTCCGGAAACTGCGATGCAGCCGGATTGTGCCAGCAGGTAGCAAAGTTCGGGCGTAAACGATTTTTCGAACCGTACATTTATCCAGTAGCTTATCGTCAGTTTCCGGCGGGTAATTTCTTCCGCCAGTTTACGGAGGAGGGCAGGAGGGGCGGCTTCGTCCACAAAATGAAACCCGGATTGTCCTGTCTGTTGCATAATCGTTTCCATCCGATCGACAACCAATTCGATGGGCGCTGTTTCGTAGCGGTGAATGTAATCCAGCGTACCATCGCAGAAGGCACATTTTCCCCAATAACAACCGTGTGCCAGCATCATTTTGTTCCAACGTCCGTTGCTCCACAGCGCGTGCATAGGATTGGGAAGTTCAATCAGATTCAGGTAGTTGTTTTTCAACAATCCATCGTAATCTGGGGTGCCGGTTTCAGCAAATTTGATATTTTCTTTGCTGTCGAAGTTTATTCTGACAATTTCACCTTGAGCATTTCGATAGAGCGTGCGAATCAACTCGCCACCTGTTAGAAGTCTAAGCAAAGGCAATTCACCGTCGTCAAATGTCAAGAAATCAATGTAATCGAATATTCTCGAATTGGTTATATTTCGCAATTCGGTGTTGGCATATCCACCACCCATAACGATTTTAATGTGCGGAAATTCTTTTCGAATCCATTGAGCACAGCGCAGGGCACTATATAAATTCCCCGGAAATGGAACGCTAAAACCAACCATATCAGGCTGATATTCAGCGATTTTTCGTGCAAAAAGATCCAATATCAATTTGTCGATCAGCGAATGCGGTTTTTGCAATTCAGCTTGTAACGGCTCGAACTCCGGTAATCGTATACAAAGTGATTCGGCATAACGAATGAGCTCAAAATGTGGATCGATGGTTTGGTTGATAAAGTCGCATAAATCTTTCAGAAAAAGTGTGCATAGATGCGTGGCACGGTCTTGGTTGCCAATCAATCCGAATGCCCATTCCAAATCATCTTCTGTTGGAAGTCGTTTGCTTGACGGCCAAAATTCACGATTGCTGAATCGTTGTGCTAATGAGCTATCTTTTCCGCTCAGAAAACGCATCACCGGTTCAATAGTTCGCGTATAGAAATTAGCTTGTTGGAGTACAATTTTGTTTTGTTTGGAAAGCTTTGGTAATGAAGTGGCTATGTGAAAAATTTCAGCCAACTTATTCGCTCTGAAAAGTGCCTGTATCAACTCGATGCTCAAATCCATTTGTTCTGCTTCAATGCCTTGCGAGCGTAAAAATCCCAATAATTGACAGGTGGCAGGATAAGGTGTATTGAGCTGTGTAAAGGGTGGCGTAACGAGCAGAATCTTCATTCGGAATATATTTTTTGCAAACTTACAGAATTATTCTTGCAAAGCCGAAAAAATCTGAATTTTTCGAGCAATTACCTTTGTTTTGCATTTAATAGTAGTATTTTTGCAACACTTAAATTTATAACTCACATTTAGTTTTCCATGATGAAATATAAGTTGATTTTCAGTTTTTTGATTTTTTCTTCTTTCCTTTTCTCGCAACGGGCTTCGGAAGGCGAAACGTTTTTTAATGCAAAACAATATGCAAAAGCTCGCTCGGTTTATGATGAAATTTTGAAAAAAAAACCTAATGATCCGCTTTATAATTACCGCTTTGCCCGTTGTTGTTATGAATTGAAGGATTTTGAGCCGGCAATACTTCATTTTGAGTTGAGTGGGAAAAAATTCCCTATTAGTGATTTATATTTAGGTGAATTATATTTTAAGTCCTACCGTTTCGACGAATCGGCTACTGCATATCAGACATACATGCTTACTCTGGATTCTACAGACGTTAAACGTACTGATTTAATGCAGAAACTTAAAAAATCGGAAAATGCCGCCCGATTGTTGACCAAAGTTGAAGATATTGCAATTATTGACAGTTTAATTGTTAATAAGAGCGATTTTCTTCGATTTTATAAATTCAGCGACGAATTAGGTTCGCTAAGTCAGCAAATCCTGAATATGCCTCATCACAGGAAAGCAGACAAAATTACATATTTGACTCAACGTCAGGATCGGATGTATTTTTCCGATTCCATACAGGGTCAAATGGATATTTTTACTTCCTATAAACTGCTGGATGGCTGGTCGAAACCGACTTCGATATCGGACGTAATAAATACTCCTTTCAACGAAAACTATCCTTTTTTGTTGCTCGACGGTGTGACGGTTTATTTTGCTTCGGATGGCGAAAATTCAATTGGTGGTTATGATTTGTTTGTAACTCGTTATAATCCATCAACAAACAATTTTCTGACACCCGAAAACATAGGATTTCCATTTAATTCGCCGGCGAACGATTATATGATGGTAATTGATGAGCAAAATAAACTCGGTTGGTTTGCCACTGACAGAAACCAATCTGCCGGAAAAGTGATAATTTATACTTTTGCTCCGAATGAAACAAAAACTATCATTCGAACGGAAAATAAAGATTATTTACGAAGTGTTGCTCAATTATTGACTTACCGAAAAGTTTCGGGAAATAATTCGGATAGTTTAGGCACTAAACAAGAGCAACTGCCGGAATCAATTGAACAAATTGAGGTTGTAATTAACGATTCAACAGTTTATACCAATGTAAATCAGTTTAAAAGCCCGGAAGCTGTAAAACTCTGGAATGAATTGCGCAAACTTACTACCGACTGTAAAAACAAACAAAAAGAATTGTCTGATCTTAGATTGAAATACGAACTTACAGAAAACAATGCACAGCGCACTGTTATTGCACATCAAATTATCGAGCTTGAAAATATAAATTTGGAAATGAAAAAACAACTTTCCATTAAAACAGTTCAGGTCAAAAATGCTGAAGTAAAATTTCTGATAGGAAAATAAAATCGAAGTAAAATAGTTTGTTTATAATTACAAATCTTTATCAAACTGTAGAAATTAAATTTTTCTATCTGTTTGTTTTTTAGATGATTGTCGTTTTGTTTATAATCACTTAACGCTATTTCCGATAATTTGTAATCTAACTTAAACATTTAGCATTAATTTTGTAAACTTTAAAAAAGAAAATGGATAAATTAAGGTTTCAAAGTTTCGGAAGTGGTAGCAGTGGAAATTGTTATTTTATAGGCAATGCATCGAATGGTTTGTTGATTGATGCCGGAATTGGAGTTCGTACCATTCGCAAATATCTAAGAAATTTAGGTCTTGATTTTGAAAATATCTGGGGTGTTTTTGTAACTCACGATCATGCCGATCATATCAAAGCAGTTGGTTTAATAGGCGAAAAGCATCGGGTCCCGATTTATAGTACGCGCAAAGTTCACGAAGGAATTCAACGGAGTTATTGTGTGACAGAAAAACTTTATTCGAGCAAAAAATATATCGAAAAAGGAGAAACAATACAGGTTGGTGAATTTAAAATAACTGCATTTCCGGTTTCACACGATGCAACTGATAATGTGGGTTATACCATTGAATATAAAGAAAAAAGATTTACCTTTGCAACTGATTTGGGTTATATAAGTGAAGAAGTTGCTGCACATTTGAAATTAGCAGATTTTATGGTATTGGAAGCAAATTATGATGAACAAATGTTACATCAGGGACCGTATCCGATTTATTTAAAAAAACGAATTGCAGCTGAAACCGGGCATCTGAGTAATGATCAAACAGGGTTTTATTTAGCTCAAAATTACAATGAGAGAATGAAACATATTTTTTTATGCCATTTAAGCGGAGAGAATAACATGCCTGAAATTGCTTACACAACTGTTCAAAACCATTTAGATGAAAAACAAATTATAGTCGGAAAAGATTTAAATTTAGTAATATTAGATAGATTAAATCCTTCGGAAATTTATATATTTTAAAAAGTAAATAACTAAGAAACAATAACTTAAAAAAATATTATAAAACACGAATATCAATACTATAAACAACATTTTTATGAAATCAAATCTGGTTATTATCCCAACTTACAACGAAAAGGAAAATATCGAGAATATAATTCGTTCTGTTTTCGATCAACCGACAGGTTTTCATATTCTTGTTATGGATGACGGATCGCCTGATGGAACTGCTGCCATTATCAAAAAACTGCAAACTGAATTTTCTTCGAGTTTATTTCTGATTGAACGAAAAGGAAAACTGGGTTTGGGGACTGCTTATATAACCGGCTTCAAATGGGCTTTAGAACATGGTTATGAGTATATTTTTGAAATGGATGCCGATTTCTCACATAATCCTGTGGACTTAAATCGATTATATGATGCTTGTACCAATCAGGGTGCCGATGTTGCCATCGGATCGCGGTACGTGACGGGTGTGAATGTAGTAAACTGGCCTATTGGTCGGGTTTTGATGTCCTATTTTGCATCAAAATATGTTCGTTTTATTCTTGGCGTAAATATTGCAGATACTACAGCCGGATTCAAATGTTTTCGTCGTGAAGTGCTTGAAACCATTGAGTTGGACAATATCCGGTTCAAAGGGTATGCTTTTCAGATTGAAATGAAATATACAGCATTCAAATGTGGTTTTACCTTGCAAGAAGTTCCTATAATCTTTATAAATCGTGTGTTGGGAACTTCTAAAATGAACAGCGGTATTTTTGGTGAAGCTTTTTTTGGTGTTATTCAACTGAAAATAAGCAGTCTGTTTCGAAAATTTCCACAAAAAAAGAAAAACTAATTTCCAATTTCTAATTCATCAATTTCCAATTACATTTTTTGTCATAAATCTTTAATAACGACAATCTTTCTCATTGAAAATTTGAAATTAAACAATTGAAAATTTCAAAAAGTATGCAGTTAATCAAAAACGCAACCATTGTTAACGAAAGAAGAACCTTCGTTGGTTCGGTATTGATTGAAGGTGAGCTTATTAAGACAGTTTTTGAAGCCGGTGAAACTATCAACATCAATAAAAACGTTACTGAAATTGATGCAACCGGCTTACTTCTTTTGCCGGGAATTATCGACGATCAGGTTCATTTTCGCGATCCGGGTTTAACGCATAAAGGCGATTTGTACACCGAAAGTAAAGCAGCTGTTGCCGGAGGTGTTACTTCCTTTTTCGATATGCCGAATACCCGACCACAGACCACAACCATTGAACTTCTTGAAGAAAAATTTGCTTTGGCTTCCGAAAAATCGTTGGCAAACTATTCATTTTTAATGGGAGTTACAAACGATAATCTGGACGAACTGAAAAAAGTGGATGCCCGAAAAGTAGGCGGTGTAAAAATGTTTATGGGTTCTTCGACAGGTAATATGCTGGTAAATAATGAACAAACATTAAATCGGGTTTTTGCTGAGATACCTTTATTAATAGTTACCCATTGCGAAGATGAATTGACTATTCAACAGAACATAAAACATTACAAAGAATTATTGGGCGAAGATATTCCAATTCAATACCATCCATTGATTCGCAGTGCTGAAGCTTGTTACAAATCATCGACGTACGCAGTGGAATTGGCAACCAAATACAATTCTAGATTGCATATTTTCCATTTATCAACTGCTAAAGAAATGTCTTTGTTTTCGTCCGATAAATCCTTGAAAGAAAAACGAATAACAGCAGAAGTGTGCGTTCATCATTTGTGGTTTTCAGATGCAGATTATGCCCGTTTTGGCAATCGAATCAAATGGAATCCGGCAATAAAATCAGAATCGGATCGATTGGCATTGATTGAAGCCGTAAATTCAAATAAAATAGATGTGATTGCCACCGATCATGCTCCGCATTTATTGTCCGAAAAAAAAGGTTCGTATTTAAAAGCAGCTTCCGGAGGTCCCTTGGTTCAACATTCATTGGTCGCCATGTTACAAATGGTAAAACAAGGAACTTTTACATTGGAAAAAGTGGTTGAGAAAATGTGCCATGCACCGGCAGAATTATTTCGGATTGAAAAACGTGGTTTTATTCGTCAGGGTTATTATGCTGATATTGTGTTGGTTGATCCAAATCGTCCCTGGATAGTAAACACTGACAATATTTTATATAAATGCGGTTGGTCACCGTTTGAAGGAACAAAATTTGATGCTTCGGTGTTACAAACCTGGGTTAATGGAAAATTAGTGTATGACTACGGACAATTTGATGAATCGGTTCGTGGTCAACGTCTTTTATTTAACTGTTAATCAACTAATTAAAGATGAAAAAGAAAGCATTTATTTTAATTATTGCCGGTGTTTCAACAATTGCGATTGCATGTGTTTTATATTTTAGTTTTCAGGAAAAAGAGGATGATGTCATTGAATATATCAACAATACTGGTGAAACTCAGGGAACTACTTATTCTATTACATATCAGCAACCTAAAGAGGTTGATTTACATGATAAAATTGAAAAACGACTACATGAATTTGATTTATCACTTTCAACTTACGTTCCTCAATCCGTTATTTCCAGAATTAACCAAAACGACCCAACTATACAAACAGATGCCGATTTTGAATACATGTTTAAAATTGCCAAACAGGTTTCGGAACACACTAACGGAGCTTTTGACATAACTGTCGGACCATTAGTGAAAGCCTGGGGTTTTGGGTTTGGTAATTCTGATCATTCCAAAATACCAAATGTAAAAGAAATTTTGCCTTTGGTTGGGTTTCATAAAATCAGAATTGAAAATCATAAATTGATCAAAGATGACCCACGAATTTTAATTGATGCGAATGCGTTGGCTCAGGGTCAATCTTCGGATATAATAGCTAAATTGCTGGAAAATAATGGTTGTAAAAATTACATGGTCGAAATTGGCGGCGAAATTGTTTGCAAAGGGAAAAATCCGAAAGAATTAAATTGGAGAATCGGAATTGATAAACCCATTGATGATTCGACAAGCACAATAAATGAAATTCAAACTATTTTATCTATCAGCAATTGTGCTTTGACAACATCCGGGAATTATCGCAAGTTTTATTACCTCAACGGCAAAAAATATGCACACGAAATTGATCCTCGAAATGGTTATCCAGTTGTTCATAATTTACTCAGCGCCACAGTTATAGCTCCGACGTGTATTCAAGCCGACGCGTATGCAACTGCTTTTATGGTAATAGGTGTTGACAGTACTTTGAAGGTTTGTAAAAGTATTCCGAATATGGAATGTTATTTAATTTACACAGATAAAGAGGGTAAAAATCAGGTTATTTATACAGAAGGCTTTAAAAAGTACTTAACCAAATAACGTTCAACAAATAAGTAAAAAACGCTAGTTTTGTTAAATAGAATTATTTTATTTTTTTATTCCTGATTAAATAGCTACTTTTGCACTCCAAAATTTTATATGAAAACGAACTCATTTCTTGTTTTAATTGTAGTTTTAACCCTGTTTTCGTGTAGCGATTATCAAAAATTGCTGAAATCCGACGATGCTGAGCTGAAATATACCAAAGCAGTCGAATATTTTGATAAAGGCGATTTTATGCGGGCTTCCACCTTATTTGATGCCATTGCAACCTATTACAAAGGTACCGATCGGTCTGAAACCGTTTTAAACTACATGGCCAAGTCATATATGGGTCAGAAGGATTATTATTCGGCGAGCGAATATTATAAAACATACGTAAAAACCTATCCAAAAGGTAAATATGTTGTCGAATCGAAGTACATGATTGGATATTGTTACTATCTTGATTCGCCCGATGCACGACTTGATCAATCTGCGACAATTAATGCGTTAACTGCCCTGCAAGAATTTCTTGACGTTTATCCCGAAAGTGATCGAGTTTCCGATGCAAATAAATTGATTGAAGCACTGACTAATAAACTGGCGTATAAAGCATATTTGAATGCCAAATTATATTATAATTTGGGTAACTATCTGGGTAACAATTATGAATCCGCAGTTATTACAGCTCAAAATGCACTGAAAAAATTTCCTTCAACTTCCTATCGGGAAGAATTAATTATGCTTATTCTTGATTCGAAATTTGAACAAGCCGTTCAAAGTATTGAAGAGAAAAAGATTGAAAGATACAGGAATGCCATTGATGAGTATTACAACTATATCAATGAATATCCAACCGGAAAATTTCGTAAACAAGCGGATAGAATTTTTAACGAATCGAAAAAAAATGTGAAAGATTAAAATAATAGTATTATGGATTATAAAAAAGTAAATGCTCCTACGAACACTATTTCGCGCGATATGAACTCGATAAGCGAGAATATCGGTAACGTGTATGAAACTGTAAAAGTAATTGGCAAACGTGCCAACCAAATCAGTGTTGAAATTAAATCCGAACTGGATAAAAAGTTACAGGAGTTCGCCTCGTTTAACGAAAATATCGAAGAGGTTTTCGAAAACAGAGAACAAATTGAAATTTCGCGTTACTATGAAAAACTTCCCAAAGCCGTGCTGATTGCAACGCAGGAATTTTTGGAAGATAAAGTGTATTATCGCAATCCAATTAAAGATAAATTGAAATAACTTTTTTTCATTTCTTTTCCTTGTAGATAAAAGAATATTGTGCTTGTTTTAACACAATATTCTTTTATCTTTTTTTGTTTGTGCTTAGTTCAATTCATTTTTGTATTTTTGTCATCAAGAATCAAGAACAAAGGACCAAGAGTCAAAACGTTGGGATATTAACAACAATTGTAAAACTTGTCCGACTTTTGGCGGATGACTAAATTATAAAAAAATGTTACAAGGCAAAAAAATAATTTTAGGTGTTACCGGCAGTATAGCAGCCTATAAATCAGCACACATAATTCGGTTATTGATGAAAGAGGGTGCTGAAGTTAAGGTACTTATGACTTCGCTTGCAAAAGAGTTCATTACTCCACTAACGTTGGCTACACTGGCCAAAAATCCGATTCTGGTTGATTTTTTTGATCCGACAAACGGTAATTGGAACAGTCATGTGGACTTAGGTTTATGGGCTGATGCTTACCTTATTGCTCCGGCAACTGCCAATACTATTGGAAAAATGGCAACCGGTGTAGCTGATAACTTGCTTCTAACCACCTATTTGTCGGCAAAATGTCCCGTATTTGTTGCTCCGGCAATGGATTTGGATATGTTTTCTCATCCGGCAACGCAACGAAATTTGGAAGCACTTATATCCGTTGGAAATCTTATAATTGAGCCTGCAAGTGGAGAATTAGCAAGTGGTTTGGAAGGCAAAGGGCGCATGGAAGAACCGGAAAATATTGTACGGTTTATTGATGATTATTTCACTGCAAAACCTTTATTGGGGAAAAATATTCTGATAACAGCCGGTCCCACATACGAAAAGATAGACCCCGTGCGTTTTGTAGGCAATTACTCCACCGGTAAAATGGGATTTGCATTGGCTGAAGTGTGTGCAAAGCAAGGCGCTAATGTTTGTTTGATAGCCGGTCCCGTTCAATTGAAAACAAAACATCCCAATATTGAACGTATCAATGTAGAATCGGCTGAAGAAATGTACAATGCCGTTACTGACCGCTTTTATTCAATGGATGGAGCCATATTGTGTGCAGCAGTTGCCGACTTCACGCCTATCGAAATAGACATAACAAAATTGAAACGCGAAAAAGAGAACCTGAGTTTGGAATTGAAACCGACGCATGACATTGCGGCAACTGTTGGAGAAATGAAAACCGATTCTCAGTTTCTGGTCGGTTTTGCGTTAGAAACTAATAATGAAGAAGCAAATGCATTCAGTAAAATGGAGCGAAAGAATTTTGATTTTATCGTGCTGAATTCATTGCAGGATGCGCAAGCCGGGTTTGGATATGATACAAATAAAATCAGCATTTTACATCGTTCCGGTTCCAAAAAGGAATTTGAATTGAAAAGCAAAAATGCTGTGGCTGAAGATATTGTTGCTGAAATTGTAGAAATTCTGTGAAATTATGCTTACTGATAACTGATAACTGAAATGAAACAAATATTGCTTTTAATCAACCTATTCTTTCTTGTTGGAATCTCTCAGGCACAGGAACTCAACTGTACAATCAATTTGAATTCCGATCAGGTTCAGGGAACCAATAAATCCGTTTTCAATACGCTGCAAAAATCAATGTCTGAGTTTGTGAATAATCGCAAATGGACTGAATTGTCTTTTTCAAACGCTGAACGAATTGAATGTACGATGAATATCATAGTTAAAAAGGTTGATTCCGATGTATTTACATCTGAAATTCAGATTCAATCCCGCCGACCGGTTTACAATTCAACCTATAATAGTCCGCTTTTTAATTTCAAAGACAATGACTTTACCTTCAATTACAAGGAATTTGATCAATTAGAGTTGAATAACAATACGATAACGTCAAATCTGACAGGTGTTTTGGCATATTATGCTTATTTAATTATTGGCTACGATATGGATTCTTTTACAAGATTAGGTGGAACGCCATTTTTTCAATCCGCAGAGAGCATTGTTAACGCTGCACAAGGATCCGATTTGGGGAAAGGTTGGAAAGCTTTTGACAGCGACAAAAACCGTTATGCATTGATTAATAATATATTGGATGAAGCATTTAAAAAATATCGAAACTATTTTTATGAATATCATCGGTTAGGACTGGATGAAATGACTTCCAATGCAGCCAATGCAAGAGCCCGGATTGGCGATGGATTGCCCATTCTTAGAGAAGCCAATCGTGCCAGACCTTCTGCGGTTGTTATCTCAGCTTTTTTAGATGCTAAAAACGACGAATTAATCAATATCTTTTCGAAAGCCACAACCAAAGAAAAAACGGATGCCATTCAGGTTTTATCGGATATAAATCCTACTCAAACTTCCCGGTACGAACAAATGTTGAAATAATTAATACACATCTCCCAACCCTTCTAACTGAGGGAAAAATTTCCTCTTCGTGGTATTGAAGGGACTTTTAGAAGAATTAGTTATGCTTAAATCGCTCTATATTTCAAATTATGCTTTAATTTCGGAATTGAATATTGAATTCGAATCCGGTTTTTCTGTAATTACAGGAGAAACAGGTGCCGGAAAATCGATTATTATAGGCGCTCTTTCCCTTATTTTGGGACAGCGTGCCGATAACAAAACAATAAAAGTGGATGCCGAAAAATGTGTGATTGAAGCAGAATTTGATATTTCTTCCTATCAGTACCTTAACAATTTTTTTATTGAAAACGACCTCGATTATGAACAAAATCAATGTCTGATTCGTAGAGAACTGACAAACACAGGGAAATCAAGGGCTTTTATTAACGATACTCCGGTTGGATTAAATGTAATAAGGGATTTAACTAACCACCTGATTGACATTCACTCGCAACATGAAAATCTTTTACTCTCCAATGTGAGTTATCAATTGGATGTGGTCGATACGATTGCGCAAAATTCAAATCTGTTAACTTCATACAAACAAGCTTACACACAATGGCGGGAGTTGCAAACAGAACTAAAACAATTGCAAAAAACTGCTGAAAAGCAAGCTTCTGATGCAGATTATATCCAATTCCAGTTTCAGCAACTCACTGATGCCAAATTGATTGAAAACGAACAGGAAGAACTTGAATTCGAACAAGAAACTTTAAGTCATGCCGAAGAAATCAAATTGGAATTGATAAAAGTTGCTCAACTTTTGGAAAATGAGCAAATGACGCTTCCGTTATTGAAAGAGAGTATGTTGGCTCTTTCACATATA
Organism: Paludibacter sp.; assembly: GCA_017882285.1. Taxonomy (GTDB): domain Bacteria; phylum Bacteroidota; class Bacteroidia; order Bacteroidales; family Paludibacteraceae; genus Paludibacter. The sequence goes on from JADGPS010000047.1 coordinate 22,312, forward strand.
AAAAACTACATTCCAAAGGGCGAAAACTGGCACGAACGACTCCGATCGGTTTTCATTGAATTGAAAGATATTTCTGCAGAGGTCAGTTCATTCGAAGAACGTGTTGAATTTAATCCAACCCGACTTTCCTTTGTTGAAGGCAGACTTAGCGAAATATTCACATTATTAAAGAAATACAAAGTTACAAGGGTCACAGAATTGATTGAATTGCGAGAGAATTTTGCCATGCAATTGGAAAAAATTGATTCTTTTGATGAACAAATTGAAGTGTTAAAAGTCAAAATTGAAGGTGCTTTTACTCAACTGAAAAACTTAGCCGTTGAGTTAACTCATAGTAGAAAAAATGCGAGTAAACCCATTGAATCTTACCTGATTGAACAACTTACCAAGTTAGGAATGCCCAATATCCAATTTCAGGTTTCCCTTTCCTCTCTTCCCGATTTTACTGAAACAGGTGCAGACGAAGTACAATTCCTTTTCTCAGCCAATAAAAATCGTAAGGTTCAACCTGTTTCTCAAATTGCATCCGGTGGTGAAGTGTCTCGCTTAATGTTGTCAATCAAATCATTAGTTGCACATAAAGCTGATTTGCCAACCATAATATTTGATGAAATTGACACAGGCGTTTCGGGCGAAATTGCACATCGAATGGGGGAAATTATGCAAGCAATGAGCAAAGATATGCAGGTAATAACTATAACCCACCTTCCACAAATTGCCGCTAAAGGTCAGCAACATTACCGCGTTTACAAAGACGAAAGCGGTGAACAAACCAAAACATATATTCAACGTTTAACTTCAGGAGAACGGGTATCAGAATTAGCACAGATGTTAAGCGGTAAAATTATTACAGAAGCTGCAATGAGAAATGCAGAAGAAATGTTGTTAAATAACTGATATTTAATAAGATGGTAAGTTTCTTTTGGATTAATTTTCTTTTCGTTTCTTCTTTCGTTCTGATTTCTTTGATTTTTTAGCACTCTTTTCTTTCAATTTCTGTTCTTTAGCCAGGCGTTTGGAAATTCTACGTTCTTCGAGTACTTTTTTCAGATATTCCCGGTAAGGCTCAATGTACCGTTTACGTTTAGTTTCCAACAGATCGGCCATGGTAATCATAATGCCCGTTTCGTAAACCGAACCAAAATCGGGATCAAAAATGGAACCAAAAAACCGCATGGTATGAGTTAATCCGATATAAGCATTAAACATAGGCGGAATGGTTTCTCCTTCATGTCTGATGGCTTTTTGCAAGGCTTTAAAATCGGAGGATGAATCATTGTGAACAAAGATTTCTTTTGCCAATAAACTCGTTTTATCGCGGACATGAATAGGATTTTTTGGAATAATCATTTTGTCCGGATCAGGGAAATAACGATACATATATTCGTAAATCAACTCACGTGCAACCACCGGGTAATGCTCGTAAATAGTTACTTTTCCAATGAAATATTGTGCATTTTTGACAGTATGAGTTAAGGCTCCCAATCCATCCCATAAATTATCAAGAGCAAACAGGCTTTTCATCCCCATTTTTGAAGTCTGGTAATCGGGTTGTACGAAGGCTCTGCCTAACTCAATGGTATAAGGAATATATTCTTTTATAAATTTTTCGGAAAAGGTGAAAAGATGTCTCATAACAAATTTTGGCTGTCCTTCTGCATCAAAATCTACATCATGGCCTGGTAGATAACGATAACCCCCTACAATTTCTTCGGCAGTCGGATCCCATACAATCAGTTGATAATAAGGTTTATCCATATAATCGTATTCATCCACATCGAGTTCTTCGCCTGTTCCTCCGCCACCCGATCGAAAGGACAATTCACGTAAACGACCAATTTCACGCATTACATTAGGCGAATCGTGGCCAGTAATAACGTAAATACTGTTATGAGCCTTGTTTGTAGGACGGAGAAATTTATCCGGTGAAAGTTCTTTCTTTAGAATTTCCCTGTCAATAGGCGGTATGATTGGTTTCATCATAAGAATTCAATGAATATTGATCGTAAATTGTATAATAGCACAAATGTAATGATTTTTTGAACTTTGTGAACAATGCAGAATATATTTTTAAAATTTTTTTTAATTAAAAACTATCTTATTTGTATTTTGTATTCTTTTGCAAAACATTTTTCGATTACTTGTTGTGGATTCGTCCATTGTTGTGAAAAAACAGAAAAATGTAAATGAGCCCTATATTCTGAAGTACAATACTATTTCAAAGAAATTGTCAGTAAAAGCTCTGTGAAAATAGTTTTAGTGAAGAAATAAGAGAATTAAGTACGAAAAAAGCTCCTGAAAATTGAAATCAGAAGCTTTATTGTTTTAAAAAGAATTCAAACTCATATCCGTTGGATATTGGCACCCAAAGCATTTATTCGTTTGTCAATATCCTGATAACCGCGATCAATCTGGTCAATATTGTGAATAATACTTGTTCCTTCGGCTGAAAGGGCTGCAATCAATAAGGCAATGCCTGCGCGAATATCGGGCGAACTCATGATTGCAGCTCGTAAGTGAAGATGTTCTCCCTGACCGATAACCGTCGCGCGGTGTGGATCGCACAAAATAATCTGAGCTCCCATATCTATAAGTTTGTCAACAAAAAATAACCGACTTTCAAACATTTTCTGATGAATCAGCACACTTCCGTTTGCTTTGGCTGCCACCACCAGAAAAACACTTAGTAAGTCAGGCGTCAGACCTGGCCATGGTGCATCGGAAATAGTCATAATAGATCCATCGATAAAGGATTCAATAGTATAACTGTCTTGTTGTGGAATAAAAATATCATCACCTACCTGTTCTAACTGAATTCCTAACCGACGGAAACTATCGGGTATAATTCCCAGTTCATGATAAGCAACATTTTTAATTGTAATTTCTGAAGCAGTCATGGCAGCCATACCTATAAAACTACCCACTTCAATCATGTCGGGC
>JADGPS010000097.1 GCA_017882285.1 Paludibacter sp.
ACGAGCAAATGAGTTAATCATTGCCAACAAGGAACTTGCCTTTCAAAATGAAGAAAAAGAAAAACGAGCAGATGAGTTAATCATTGCAAACAAAGAACTTGCCTTTCAAAACAGGGAGAAAGTAAAACGTGCCTATGAGTTAATTATTGCCAACAAAGAACTGAATAATTCACGCCTTGAATTGAGAAAATTTGCTTCGCATCTCCAACATGTTCGCGAAGAAGAAAAAACAGCATTAGCCCGCGAGATACATGATGATCTGGGTCAAATTTTAATCGCTTTAAAAATTGATCTGGGCATGTTCGAACGAAAATTATCGAAAGGAATCGAATCTACCACTACAGAAGAACTACTATCTAAACTGAATGATCTTTCCGGTCAGGTTGATAATACCATTAAATCAGCTCGAAGGATTATGAATGGTCTACGACCTGAATTGATCGAATTGTTGGGGTTTGAAGCAGCATGCAGATCATACCTACTTGACTTTGAGGAAACACACCACATAAGCAGTCAGTTTGAAAGTACAATTTTGAACCTTAATATTAATTGGGAACAGTCAGTTGCATTATTCCGTATACTTCAGGAATCACTGACAAATATTGTCAAACACGCCAAGGCAACTTTGGTGACGGTACAATTAACAAATTCTGCCGGAAAATTGGTACTTCAAATTATTGATAATGGAGTTGGGTTTGACGAGAATAACAAAGGTCGGCAAGATTCGTATGGTTTGATTGGCATGAAAGAACGGGTCTTTTTGCTGGAGGGTAGTTTGGATATTTCAAGTAAAGTGGGTCAAGGAACAAGTGTGAGAGTTGAGATACCCTATCCACAAGGATATGTCTTTAAATGAATAAAGTTTGGCACTGGTTGGTGGGATTTTCTTTTTAATCCCACCGTTTGTACTATGAGGAATTGTATTCCGAAAAATAAATAAAAGTCAAATGGATATTCAGCATCGTATAACCGGAGAAGTTTATATCGTTACAGATACCGTGGTGGATTGGGTTGATATAGTTGACCGTCCCATTTACAAACATATCATTATAGAATCATTGCAGTATTCTCCAATCGAAACGTATCGGATTATTCCATTAACTTCCGGGCAGTTAAACGTCTTGTTTTAGAACACTTAAACTACGGGCTTGTATTCAATCTGAACACATGCTCGTAGTTTGTTATTATAACTTTTGGTTGGCTCAAAAAAACGCTGTATCTTAGTACGCGTTTTAAAAACGCGAGTTTTTAAACTCTAACTTTTACTACAATGAAAAACAATTATTGTATTATCATGGCAGGTGGCGTTGGAAGCCGCTTTTGGCCATTTAGCCGGAATGACCGTCCCAAACAATTTCTCGATTTCTTTGGAACCGGCCGTTCGCTGTTGCAAATGACTTTCGATCGCTTACACCATTTAGTTCCTGCCGAAAATATCCTTATCGTTTCAAATGTGATTTACAAGGAGCTGATTCTGGAACAATTGCCCGAAATTAAAGCTGAGCAGGTTTTACTTGAACCAAACAGGCGGAACACAGCTCCCTGTATTGCCTATGCTGTAAACCGGATTAAAGCTATAACCGACAAAGCCAACATTATCGTAGCTCCATCCGACCATTTGATAATGAAAGAAAACGATTTCCTGGATACGATCAGAACCGGTCTTGATTTTGTTGAAAACAATGATTGTTTGCTGACGCTCGGCATCAAACCCAGCCGCCCTGAAACCGGATATGGTTATATTCAAATCGACGAAGGAGAAACGAATCTGCGGAAAGTAAAAACCTTTACTGAAAAACCGAATGCCGAACTGGCACAGATTTTTTTCGAAACAGGAGAATTTTTTTGGAATTCAGGTATTTTCCTTTGGAATCTGCAAACAATTGACAAAGCTTTTACCGAATTATTACCCGAAGTTGCCACCAAGTTTGATGCCGGAAAAGAATTCTTCAATACAGGGAAAGAACAGGAATTTATCGACCAGATGTATCCCTCGTGTCCTAATATTTCCATCGACTATGGAATAATGGAGAAAGCAGCTAATGTTCATGTTTTATGTTCTGATTTTGGGTGGACCGACCTTGGAACATGGGGTTCGCTTTATGAAATGTCGCCCAAAGATGAGCATCAGAATGTAACGTTGAAATGTAGAACTGCATTTTACGAAAGCGAAGATAATATCGTGGCTCTTCCTGCCGAAAAACTGGCTGTAATTCAGGATTTGAAAGGATATATTGTGGCTGAATCGGATAATGTTTTGTTGATTTGCAAGCTCGAAGACGAACAACGCATTCGTCAGTTTGTGAACGATATGAATGTGACATTTGACGGAAAATATAATTGATTAGTAAGTAGTAAGTAGTCGGTAGTATGTAGTAATATATCTTAAACTACCAACTACCGACTACTGACTACCTACTATCGACTACCTACTGCAAGCTAAAAATCAATGTCAGATATAATTCATCTTTTACCCGATTCGGTAGCCAATCAGATTGCAGCCGGTGAAGTGATTCAACGTCCTGCATCGGTGCTGAAAGAGCTGGTTGAAAATTCGATAGATGCCGGAGCTACTTTTATTCAGATTGTGATAAAAGATGCCGGTCGTACATTGATACAAGTGGTTGATAACGGTAGAGGTATGAGTGAAACCGATGCCCGCATGGCATTTGAACGCCATGCCACGTCGAAAATAAAAAATGCCGATGACTTGTTCTCGCTTCGTACCATGGGGTTCCGCGGCGAAGCATTGGCTTCGATTGCGGCTGTAGCACAAGTGGAATTACGTACTCGTCGAACCGAAGATGAATTGGGCGTATTGGTTGAAATTGCCGGAACGCGTGTTTTCAAACAAGAAACGGTTCAGTGCGATTTAGGAACTTCCTTTCAGGTGAAAAATCTGTTTTTCAATGTCCCGGCTCGTCGGCGTTTCCTGAAAAGTGACCATGTTGAAAAAAGTCATATTCTGAATGAGTTTTACCGCATCGCTTTGGTAAACTCAAATGTAGCTTTTTCATTTTATGATGGTGATGATGAAATTTTTAATCTTCCTGCTTCAAATAACAAAGTCCGCATCGATGCTATCTTTGGCAGAAATGCCAAAAAGCGCTGGCAACAACAGTTATTATCCATCGAAACGTCTACTAATCTGGCAAGTATTACCGGCTATGTAGGCAAACCGGAATTCGCTCAAAAATCAGCAAATCAATACTTTTTTGTGAACGGACGTTACATGCGTCACCCGTATTTTCATAAAGCAATATTGCTGGCTTATAATCAGATGATTCAGGCTACGGAAAGTCCGAATTATTTTATTTATTTCGAAGTCGATCCTCAAACCATTGACGTCAATATTCACCCCACCAAAACGGAAATCAAGTTTGAAAACGAGCAGGCCATCTGGTCTATTCTTTCGGCTGCCATAAAAGAAGCGTTGGGAAAATTCAATATCGTTCCGTCCATCGATTTCGATCAGGAAGGAGCAGTGGAAATGCCGACAAACATTCCTCCTGAAAACATACGTCCCCCACAGACCAACTTTAATCCGAATTATAATCCATTCGGTACTTCGGGTTACAAACGCCCGAATTTAGACTGGGAACAATTATATGGCGAATTTGAAAAAAAAGAAGTACATATCGGTTCATCGATTGATTTGGAATCGAACGTCGACTTGCCCGCTACACCTTCATTTATACATCAGGAACAACAGCAAGTAATTGAGAACCTTGAAACACGAGCGGAAAATTATCAATATAAAAACCGTTATATTCTAACCGGAATTAAATCGGGATTGCTGATGATTGACCAACACCGAGCGCATACTCGTATTTTATTTGATTTATTTCTACGTCAGATTGAGAATTCGCAAGGTATCTCGCAACAAGTTCTTTTTCCCGAACTGCTGGAGTTGAGTGTTGATGACGCTTTGTTTTTTGAACAATTATTGCCTGATTTAATACATGTTGGTTTTGATTTTGAGAAACTTGAAAATAATTCGTATAGTGTAAAAGGCGTTTCATCACATGTAGGAACCGGCAGTGTGATTGACTTATTACTTGAAATGCTTGACAAAGCCAAAACCACCGCTTTGGATACTACTTCCGGCATACACGAAACGATAGCGTTGACCCTGGCTGAAACCGCTTCACTTAAAGTTGGACAACGACTTTCTGTCGAAGAGATGAGCGACCTGATAGACAAACTTTTCGGTTGCGCCAATCCTAATTTTACACCTGACGGAAAGAAGATTATGACGATTTTTACTCAGGAAGAGTTGGAGAAAAGGTTTTAAGAAAGTTCGCCAAACAGACGAAACTCAAGTAACGTCGTATAGGTTATTTCAACCAGAATGATTAGACAATAAAAATATTTTTATACACTCTATTAATTAGAAAATCATGAAAAAAACAAATTTAGTATTAGGTTTATTGGCGTTTTTATGTGCAACTACTGCTTTTGCACAAACCAACTATCAAATTGTCAACAAAATTCACCTTGAAGGCAATGGCGGTTGGGATTATCTGACTATGGATGAGTCAGCATCCAGACTTTATGTATCGCATGGCACCGTCGTGCAGGTTATAGATCTAACAAAAAACACCTTATTAGGAACCATTCCCGACACAAAAGGGGTGCATGGTATTACACTGGCTACTGATCTGAACAAAGGATTTATTAGTAACGGCAGAGATACATCGGTTACCATCATTGATTTGAAAACGCTCCAGTTTATAGCTAAAGTGAAAGTGACAGGTAACAATCCGGATGCCATACTTTATGATCCGTATTCGAAGAAAGTTTTTACGTTTAATGGAAGAAGTTCAAATTCCACTGTTATTGATGCCATTTCTAACAAAGTGATTGCAACAATTCCATTAATCGGTAAACCGGAATTTTCGGTAACCGACTTGAAAGGGAAAATTTATGTGAATATTGAAGATAAAAGCTCAATCTGCGTAATTAACACCGCCACCATGAAAGTTGAACAAACCTGGTCGATTGCTCCCGGTGAAGAACCAAGCGGCTTGGCATTCGACTTAAAAAATCATCGTTTGTTCTCAGTTTGCAATAACAAATTAATGGTTGTTGTTAATTCTGATAACGGGAAAGTGGTTGCAACTCTAAAAATTGGCGAAAATGTGGATGGTGTTTCCTTCGATCCAATTTTAAAAAGGATTTATTCATCTAATGGAGACGGAACTATGACAGTTGTTCAAGAAGTAAATGAAAACACATTTAAGATATTAGAAAATTTTCCAACGCAAAAAGGAGCTAGAACGATAACTTTAAATTCAAAAACACATAAAATTTATCTTCCAACAGCTGAATTTGGACAAGCTCCGGCTGCAACTGCCGAGAATCCACGACCACGGCCGACTTTAATCCCAAATACTTTTGCAATTCTGGAGATTTCAGCAAAATGACGAATAATTAATAGCTGACCTTATCAGTAAGGTCAGCTATTTTTTTGACACATTATTAAAGATCGATCGCTCAATACTATATTCTGTCTGAAAATCTCTATAAATCAATACGTTTTTTACCAACGCCTTCATCGATATTTACCTGTTCGGGTGGAAGCAATAAAACGGAAGGATCAGTCAGAATTTTATTGAGCAAACGCATAGACGATGCATAATAAAATCCATCGCAAATCCGTTCGTCGAGAACAAATTTGAGCTGAATGCTTTTATGCGATTTCATATCTCCATTTTTGTCGATGGTATGGCGTCTCGATTTTTTCCCCATAGCGCAAAACAGACTACACGTACCGAATTCGTACAAATGATGATAAATCGATTCAACACCGATTGAACCGATATTTGTAAGGAAAATGCTTGAATGCCAGGGACTTGCTTTGTTGATAAACTTCGGCATCATACCTACTTTATCCAAATGCAGCAACGAAAAAACCACAAATCGCAACAGAAATTCCGGCAAAAAACCAAGTATTTTGGAAATCATATCCGATGAATTTTGTTGACCGACTTGTTGATTATTTTCTTGTTCCTTAGTGGTTTTTCGAACGATGTCCTGTAACGTATCGGTTGGCAAAAAATAAGGTTTGATTAACGTTTCTTCGCCTTCGTCGGATAAAGAACGTTTTACGGCAATGGAGAAATTAATGTGGTTTCGGGCAAAAATCTTATTCCAGATTACATATCGGTTCAAATGTGGACGTTGCGAAATAAGTCGAACCATTGAAGCCATTACAATGTGCATAATTGACAAATCGGGGATGTCATCTTTATGATCTTTGATAAATGTTTCAATATGATCAATATCAATCTTTTCTTCGAAAAAATTTTGAGCATCCATTCGGGTTCGCAAAAAATAAGGAATAACCGAAAAAACGGCATCCACATTTTTTACACGCCACCCATCGTAGCGGTCGCCTAAAGTCCAACGATAATATTTCAATTGATTTAATTCATTCATTTTCTCAGATTTTTAAGTTTAACGCCTTCAAAGATACACTTTCTTTTTTTTATAGCATCAAAGTTGTAGTTGATTTTCAATCTTAAGCTTCTTCATCAAAGTGTTTATTCAGACCCGGTAGGCTTCTTTTTGCTTTAGTAAATCAATTGATTCAATGTCAATTTTATTTCAATTCTTCCTGTTTTTTAGAACAAAAGCCTTCCAATCGGAAAGCTTTCTTTCTAAATATTTTGAATAAATCTTACAAGTCAATGCGTTTTTTACCGACTCCATCATCCACGATGACCTGTTCGGGTGGAAGCAATAAAACAGAAGGATTGGATAAGATTTTCTCGAGCATTCGCATAGATGAGGCGTAATAAAAACCATCACAAATGCGCTCGTCAAGTACAAATTTCAACAGCATGCTTTTTGTAGGCAAAATTGAACCATCTTTGTTCAGTATATTCTTCTTGTTTTTTCTCCCAATAGCAGCAAAAATGCTGCAAGTTCCAACTTCGTATAAGTGGTGGTAAATAGATTCAATACCGATAGAGCCAAGATTTGTGAGGAAAAGACTTGTGTGAAACGGGCTGGCTTCAAAGAAAACCTTGGGCATTAAACCAATCTTGTCTAATTGCTTTACAAAGAAAATGACTGACCGTAATAAAAAATCAGGAAGGAAACCCATCAATTTCGAAATGGAATCAGAAGAATTTTCCTGTCCGACTTGTTGGTTATTATTTAGTTCCAGCTTGGTTTTTCGAACCACATCCTGCAAGGTATCTGTCGGTAAAAAATAAGGTTTTATAACAGTTTCTTCGCCCTCGTCGGTCATCGAACGTTTTATGGCCAAAGAAAAACTCATGTGATTGCGTGCGAAAATTTTATTCCATACTATAAAGCGGTTAAGATATGGACGTTGTGAAAAAAGTCGAACCAATGAGGCCATGACCACGTGCATAATTGATAAATCGGGTATTTCCTCTTTGTACTTTCTAATAAATGCTTCAACTGTATCAATAGAAATCTTTACTTCAAAAAAAACCTGGGAATCAACACGGGTAGGAAGAATAAACGGAACAACCGAAAAAAGAGCATCCACTTTTCGTACACGCCAGCCATCGTACCTATCGCCAAAACTCCAACCGTAATACTTTAATTTATTGTCTTTATCCATTCTATTATTTTAAAATATAAATTTTTGAGGTCAAAAATACAAAAAATCAAATTAAAAATGTGCAATTAACCAGTTTTAGTTTTAAGAGGTCTCTAATTTCATCGTTTCATTTTCCATTATTTGTCCATTATCTATCATAAAACGTATGACTTGAATGACTTTGGACTCTTTTAAATTCAATTTTTTTACTAAAGCATGAACCGACAATGATTCAGTTGAAAGAATTTCAAGAATAGCCTTTCGGATAGCTTCAAAATCATCTGTCAAAACTTGAGTTTCTTTCTTTTTCAAACAAATATCACATTTTCCGCAAGGTTTGGTATCTTTTTCGCCAAAATACGAAAGCAGCAGTTGGCTTCGGCAAATATTTTCTTCCTGTGCATAATCCAGCACGCTTTTTACCCGTGAAATGTAACGTTCGCGGCGGTCATCATAAGCTTCCTTGCCAAGTACTACACATTCAGTTTCAACTCGTTCGTGCACAAAAGTAAGAAAAGGGGTTTTTTTGCGGGGAATATATTGAATAATGCGTTCTTTGGCTAATCCAACCAGTTGTTCGTAAACCTTATCGTGAGTCCATTCTAATCGTTTAGCGATGGTTTCTTCGTTGATAGCAGCCAAATCGGTAAATAATCCGGTGTAGGAGCGGAGCAAAATATGTATCAACCGGTCCTGATCGGTTGTTTGTTTGGTTTTGTACAAATCATCCTTCCCAATCGTAAAAAGCACTCTTGAAGAACTGTCCTGTTCGTCAGTCAATTCAATATATCCGGCTTGTTGAAGTATTTTCAGGCAGTTGTAAGTTATCAGAATCGGTAATTTAAACTTAGTACAAAAATCGGCAATGTCGAAGGCAAAAACCGCATCCAACCCCGAACCAACACCCATTTCGAAATAATTCCCCAAGACTTCATAAACTTTTATCACCATTTCTTTTCCCGGAAAAGTATCCGAAACTCGTTTCCGCATTTTCGCTGCATCACTGTTGTTGTAAAGCAGCACAGCGTATGCTTTTTGCTCGTCGCGACCGGCACGACCTGCTTCCTGAAAATACGCTTCCAACGAATCAGGCAAATCCAAATGAATCACCGTCCGCACTTCTGCTTTGTCGATGCCCATTCCAAATGCATTGGTAGAAACAATCACACGCGTTTCACCCGACATCCAACGGGCTTGTTTGGCATCTTTCGTTTCGTTTTTCAGTCCTGCATGGAAGTTTTCTGCTGAAATTCCATTTTGATTCAGAAAATCGGCAACTTCTTTGGTTTTCTTCCGGTTACGGACATATATTACCGACGTTCCGGGAACATTATTCAGAATTTTCAACAGGTTTTCATCTTTATTTTCAACAGTCCGCACCACATAAACCAGGTTAGAGCGATGAAAACTTTTTTGAAAAAGGTTCGGTTCTTTGAAAAGCAGTTGCTTTTGAATATCATCCACCACTTCAGGCGTTGCGGTGGCGGTAAGTGCCAACACGGGAACGTCGGGCAATAAGTTCCTAATTTCTGCAATACGCAAATAGGAAGGACGGAAATCGTAACCCCACTGTGAAATGCAATGCGACTCATCGACTGCTATCATGCAAACTTTTGCCTGTTTGATTTTTTCCATGAAAATCGGCGTGGCCAGCCTTTCAGGAGAAACGTACAAAAACTTATAGGCTTCATAAATGGCATTGTCGAGTGTCATCAAAATCTCATTGTACGACATACCGGAATAAATGGCTGCTGCTGCAATTCCACGGTTTTTCAGGTTTTCCACCTGATCTTTCATCAATGCAATAAGTGGTGTAACGACTACGCAAAGTCCTTCCATAGCCATGGTCGGCACCTGAAAAGTCAATGACTTTCCACCACCGGTCGGCATGAGTCCGAGCGTATCTTTTCCCGAAGCAATGCTGCGTATAATATCGCCCTGCAGCGGACGAAATTCATCGTAGCCCCAGTATTGCTTGAGTATTTGGAGGTATTTCTGCATGGAGTTATTTTTAGTGGGGGTACGACTTAAAGTCGTGCTCCCACTTTAATAAATGTGGA
>JADGPS010000137.1 GCA_017882285.1 Paludibacter sp.
GTGAATCTGTGGCTATTTATTCTTTTAAAGTAAAATAAAAAGTTGTTCCTTCGTTTTCCTTTGATTCAAACCATATCTTGCCTCCATGCCTTTCGATGATATGTTTACATATAGACAGGCCTATGCCTGTGCCGGGATATTCTTCTTTTGTATGTAAGCGTTGAAAAATAGTGAATATCCTGTCGTGAAATTGCATATCGATACCTATACCATTATCCCTGACCGCAAATTCGTAAAACTTATTTTTCTTTTTACAGGAAATATGTATTTTTGGCATTTCAGATTTCTTTTTAAATTTTATAGCATTCCCAATCAGATTTTGAAAAACCCATATGATCTGTGATTCATCCGCTTTCAACTCGGGAAGATCTTCGTTGGTAATTAAAGCGTTATTTTCAATTATAAGTTGCTGCAGGTTTGAAATGGTCTGTCCAAGTACCTGTGATATATCAACTTTTGTAAAATCTTTCCCACGAGAAGTTGTTCTTGAATAATCAAGCAGATCGTTAATTAGTTTCTGCATCCGGTTTGCACCGTCTACAGCATACTGAATGAAGTCATTTGCATCCTGATCTAATTTATCTTTATATCTTCTTTCGAGCAATTGAGTATAACTTGCAACCATTCGTAACGGTTCCTGCAAATCGTGCGAAGCAATATAGGCGAATTGTTCCAGTTCTTTGTTAGCAATGATTAACTCTGCTGCCCGTTTTTCTTTCTCTTTGTTTTGAAAGGCAAGTTCTTTGTTGGCAATGATTAGTTCTGCTGCACGCTTTTCTTTTTCTTCGTTTTGAAAAGTAAGTTCTTTATTAGCAATGACTAACTCGGCAGCCCGTTTTTCTTTCTCCTTGTTTTGAACGGCAAGTTCTTTGTTGGCAATGATTAACTCATCCGATATTTTGTTTTTAACCATAATTGTATTCATTAAGGTCCGTTAAAATAAAATCCAACTTTTGCTTACTTAATTAAATGTATTTAAAACGATTAATTGATTCATTAGTTACAAAATTATCGTTGAGTCCACTCCGAAAAGTGTCCATATTTTAATTAATTAATAATCAGATATTTAATTGCATATCTTAATTGTTTTATGTATCTTGCTTTCATAATTAAAAGAGCATCAAATGTTTAAAAAATCATCGGAATCAGGTCAACTTAACATTTTTACTTCGCCCAAATCTTTGTTTTCAGGCAATTCGCTAAAAATGTATGAAGATCAGCAGGCATGGCATAACCAGTTTCGCAAACAGGTTACCATGCGCATTGATGAAAATATTTTTCGGCCTTTATATTGTCAGGACAACGGTACACCCAATGCGTCTGTTCGTGTACTGGTTGCAATGATGGTGTTAAAGGAGGCAGAAGGCTTAAGCGACCAAAAGATTTTTGAGAACTGCCATTTTAACCTGCTGGTTCGTAGTGCTATAGGCTTGCCTAATGCTGACGATCCAGTACCCACAGAATCAACCTATTATTTATTCCGCAAACGCATCTTGGAATATGCAAAGGAAAACAACGAAAACCTCTTCGAAACTGCTTTTGCACAAATCACCAAAGGCCAATGTGCCGAATTCGAAGTTAGTGGAAAGCGTATCCGCATGGACAGCAAATTATTGGGCAGCAATATTGCCTGGCTTAGCCGTTACGAATTGATACACGAAACACTGCGTTTATTTTATAACCAAGTGAAACAAGCTGGCCAACTCGATAAGTCCATCGAAGACCGGTTAGACGAGCTGCTCCAATTGGAAGGCAACAAAGTTGTGTACACTTGCTCCAGCGAAGAGGTAAAAACCCGTTTGCAAGAACTTGGCGGATTGATATACAAGATATTGCCCCTGTTTTCGTCTTCAACAAGTGATTATTATCAAACCCTTCAACGAGTTTTCAACGAGCAGTACCGGGTAGATGAAAAGAAAGTGGTCGTTGCCCGTGAGAAAGAAGAAATATCAGCCAAATCGGTACAGTCGCCACACGACACAGACTGTCACTACCGGAATAAGGATGACCAAAAAGTAAAAGGTTATAGCATCAATGTAACCGAGAGTTGTGATGATGACAAGCCCCTGAACCTGATCGGACATGTTGATGTGAGGAAAGCAAGTACTTCTGACGTTGATTTTCTTCAGGACGACATCGAAAAAGCACAGGAAGTATTCCCTGATAAAATAGAAGCTGCACATGCTGACGGGGCGTATCATAGTCCTGATAACCAACAATATTGCAAGGACAATGAGATCGATCTATACCTCCATGCCATACAAGGGGCGAAAAGCAGGTATCAGTTCAACTTCACCGAAAATGGAGAACTCTCTATTTTTGATACAATTACCAATGAAATTACTGAATACAAGAAGGTTATATGTAAAAATGGCATCGACAAATGGCGTATCAAAACAGAAAAAGCTTACCGTTACTTTACCCAGAAAGATATTGATGGGTACATGCTTCGAAAACAGATAGCAGAAACGCCCATTGAAACATTACAGTTCCGCAACAATGTTGAAGCCACCATTTTTCAGTTAGGCTACCATTATCCAAATGCAAAAAGTAGGTACCGTGGTGAAATCAAGCACCAAATGTGGGCCAATATCCGTTGTTTGTGGGTGAACTTTGTCCGGATACTGAGATATATAAAACAATTATGTCAAAGAACTGTGTTTTTTTCAAAATTTTCGGTCAAATCATTATTTTCTGAACTCAATTTTGCATTCAAATCATTTTTAACGGCAATTTTGCCAAACAACCCGTCAAGTTCCGAAAATACCCGATTCTCCATCGGTTGAGAAAAATAGGGTTGTCGGTCTGGAATCAAATGTCCAATTCTACGATCACCAACTTCAACTACTTTTTTTTCTGATTTTACCTGATCATTCGCTTAAGTCTTCTTGGAATGACGAAAATTAATATTAGCGTA
>JADGPS010000010.1 GCA_017882285.1 Paludibacter sp.
GGGCAAGTTCCGCTTGCACAACCGACAAAATGATAATAGGCAAATCCGGCAATTCCGCCAACGATTATTCCTATTATTTTGAGAAAGTGTTTTTTGATAAATTCGTTCATCTTTAGTTCTTTTAATTGAAAATTGTAATATGGATATATAAACATGTATTCATGTTTTGAACAAAAAAAATTAAATGCAATTACAAGCTCTGATACAATCTATGATTTGTACTATTTGTTTGTTTTTCAGCGAATAATAGCAGTTTTTGCCTTCTCTTCGAAAATTCAAAATACCTTTGGCGCGCATATCAGTAAGGTGATGTGACAACAACGATTGTTCACAATTCAGCTGCTCCACAAGTTGACTCACATTCAATTCTTCTTGTTCGGAAAGCAATGAAATGACGCATAAGCGGGTTCCCTGCGAAATGGCTTTAAGCGTGTAAGCCGCTTGTTCCATTACTTCACTGTTCAGATTTTGATTCATATTTCTAATTTTCTGCAAATATATGAACATATATTCATATGTTCCAAATATATTAAGATTATTTAATATAAATCGTACCAAAAAGGAAATGAAGATAAAAATCAAATAGTTTCCAATCATTTTTGACTGCTAATTTTAAAGAATAAAGTATCTTTGCGTGCTAAATTATAAACGATGAGTCAATCGATTACAAAGATATGTGAGGATTTTATTTCTGAGTTGGATCAGGCAATTGGAAAACAAAGCAGCGAAAGCATTTTTATACTGACCGACGAAAACACAAAGAAATTGTGTTTGCCCATAGCCCTGCAGTCCGAAATATTAAAAGGGTGTCATGTAATTTGCATTCAGAGTGGAGATGAGAATAAAAATCTGGATTCGGCTGTTGCCATCTGGAAATACCTGAGCGAAAACGGTGCTACGCGTAAATCGCTTATGATCAATCTTGGTGGCGGAATGATTACTGATATAGGTGGGTTTACGGCCTCGACTTTTAAGCGGGGAATTCGTTATATCAATGTTTCTACTACTTTACTCGGAGCTGTGGATGCGGCTACCGGAGGAAAAACAGGAATCAACTTTTCAGGTTTGAAAAACGAAATTGGCGTTTTTGCTCCGGCCGAAACAGTTTTGATTAATATTGATTTTTTCAAAACGCTTGATGATGCCAATCTACGTTCCGGTTATGCCGAAATGCTGAAACATGCGCTGATTGAGACACAGGAAGAATGGGAAAAAGTGTTGAAATACGACTTGGAAAGACTTGATTTGTCAGAATTGAAAGTCTTGCTTGCTAAAAGTATACAAATTAAAGAACGAATAGTTGAGTTAGATCCTTTAGAAATAAATATTCGCAAAGCGTTAAATTTGGGACATACTTTTGGTCATGCATTCGAAAGTTGGTCATACAGTGCAAATAAACCTGTTTTACATGGTTATGCAGTCATGTGGGGATTGCTTTGCGAGCTATATTTGTCATTGATAAAACTGAATTTTCCAAAAGAGGAATTATTGCGGCTAAAATATCTCTCAAAGGAATACTATGGAACATTTGAATTTAGTTGCAAAGAGTATGAAGAGATTTTTGAATTGATGACGCATGACAAAAAGAACAATTCGAAAGATATAAATTTTACTCTACTCGCCAACGTGGGCGATATCCGGATAAATCAGACAGCAACTAAAGAAGAAATTTTTGAGTGTTTTGATTGGTTTAGGGAAGGATGATAATATTTACTTTTTTCAATTGAAGATATGGAAAAAACTTTAATTATTGGAGCAAGCAGTAACCCGGAACGCTATTCATATAAGGCGGCTAAGCGTTTATTGGCTCATGGATTTGAGATTGAATTGATCGGGAGATGTCCTGATGTTATTTTTGACAGGACAATCGATACTGAAAAAAAAGATTTTGAAGATATTGATACGGTTACATTGTATATTTCCGAAAAGTATCAATCAGAATATTATGAATACATAATCTCGCTAAATCCAAGAAGGGTGATTTTTAATCCGGGTACTGAAAATCCTGAATTTGAAGAATTACTAATTCAGAGAGATATACATGTAGAAGAAGCCTGTACACTGGTACTACTGGGAAGCGGACAATACTAGTTTGATAATCATTTGTTTAGTTAGATAAGTTAATTAAGTAGAATTCAAGACTGTAGACCTACATCTTGAAACAAAAAAAATGAAAATAGCTTTAATAGGATATGGCAAAATGGGTAAAACCATTGAACGAATTGCCTTGGTACGTGGACATGAAATTGTGTCGGTAATAGACGTCGATAATTTGGATGATTTTGACTCTGAGAAATTTAAAAGTGCCGATGTTGCCATAGAATTTACTGCCCCACAAGTAGCACCAAGCAATTATCGTCGTGCATTTGCTTCAGGAGTTGCTGTGGTTTCGGGCACAACAGGTTGGACTAAAGAATTGCCTCAATTGAAAAAAGAAATTGAAGATGGTGGAAAAACCTTGTTTTGGTCATCAAATTTTAGTTTGGGAGTAAATATTTTTATGGCTTTGAATAAATATTTAGCTGGAATTATGAATCAGTTTCCGAATTACAACGTGGAAATGACCGAAGTTCATCATACTCAGAAACTTGATGCGCCAAGCGGAACGGCTATCACGTTGGCTGAAGGAATTTTGGAAAAACTTGACAGAAAAAGCGTTTGGGTAAAAGAAACTGAAACCAAACCGCACGAAATAGCCATTAAATCCATTCGCGAAGGGCTGGTTCCGGGCATTCACACCATTCGGTACGAATCGGAAGTTGATTCAATTGAAATTACTCACGATACCAAGAATCGCGAAGGTCTTGCGCTTGGAGCTGTGGTTGCAGCAGAATTTACTGTCGGCAAAAAAGGATTTTTGGGAATGGAAGATCTATTAAAATTTTAATTCATAATTTACAATTAAAAATATGGGTACAGAAAATCAAACATCGCGTTTCAAACAACCGCTTAAACAATGGATAAAAGCCGGCATTTGGAGCCTAATTTACATTTTATTTATCGTTTGGGTTGGTAATTTCTGGTGGTTAATAGGATTGCCGGTTGTTTTTGATGCATTTGTAACCCATTATATTCCATGGACTTGGTGGAAAAATTCAAAAAGCAAATCGGTTTTGGCTATTATGGGTTGGGTTGATGCCATTGTGTTTGCTTTGGTAGCAGTGTATTTTATTAATACTTTTCTGTTTCAAAATTATCAGATTCCAACTTCATCTCTCGAGAAAAGTTTGTTGGTTGGTGATTTTTTGTTTGTAAGCAAAGCAAGTTATGGTCCACGCATACCCAATACCCCACTTTCATTTCCGTTAGTGCAACATACCTTTCCTTTGTTGAATTGTAAATCGTATATTGAACATCCTCAATGGGAATATAAACGTTTGAAAGGTTTTGATCCATTGAAACGAAATGATATTGTGGTATTTAACTTTCCGACAGGCGATACAGTGGCTGTTAAACAACAAAATCCGGATTATTATACCTGGTGTTATTATCGTGGAAGAGATGCTGTGAGAAACAATAAAGATGAGTTTGGTGACATTGTTTATCGTCCAGTTGACAGACGTGAAAATTACGTGAAACGATGTGTGGCTATAGCCGGTGACTGGATGGAAGTAAAAGATAATCAAGTATATGTTAATGGTCAAAAACAAGATAAATTCCCTGGAATTCAGTTTAATTATTTTGTTCAAACAGATGGAACTCGTTTAACAAATGATTTATTGGATAAACTTGCAATCAGTAATGAAGATCGAATGCTTATTGATAATACTCAATATTCTGATGGTATAAAATCATTGGGACTTGATGCCAATTTGCCTGTTTATCACTTTCCTATGAATGAAGATACCTACAAAAAAATGAAAGAAATCACCGGGGTTACCAAAATAAAAATTGAACCATCGGACAGAAAAGATGTTTTTCCATTGGGAGGTCATAAAAAATGGACACGCGATAATTTTGGTCCGATTTGGGTTCCCAAAAAAGGAAACCAACTCCTGCTGAATTCTTATAATTTACCTGTCTATGAACGAATTATACGCGTTTATGAGCATAATAAACTAGATGTGAAAGGCAATGGTTTTTATATCAATGGTAAGCTAACTAAAATCTATACTTTTAAAATGGATTATTACTGGATGATGGGCGATAACCGCCATAATTCAGCCGATTCACGTTATTGGGGATTTGTTCCGGAAGATCATATTGTTGGACGGCCGGTAATGGTTTGGTTGTCGTTGGATAAGGATAAAGGCTGGTTTAACGGAAAAATTCGATGGAACAGGTTCTTTAAAAATGCGGAAAAGTAACATGGCCCCCCAACCCCCTAAAGGGGACTTTAAGAGTGGAGCAAAGATGTTTATGTCCAATTATTAAGTTACTTATAATGTTGCAACATCAAAAGCCCCCTTTAGGGGGTTGGGGGCAGGTTTGTTTGACTTTGGCCTATTTAGCTCCAGTGGAATATTATTCAGCGATAGCAAAAGCTGAAACTGTTTTTCTGGAATATTGCGAATATTACGTCAAGCAAACGTACCGAAATCGATGTCATATTGCGGCGGCAAACGGTCCAATGGCTCTAAGTATTCCGGTGGAAAAGACTGGTGGAGAGAGGATTTTGATCCGCGATGTGCGAATCTCAAAACATAAAGACTGGCAACAGCATCATTGGCGTTCCATCGAATCGGCTTATAACTCAACACCATTTTTTGAATATTACAAAGATGATTTTCATCCGTTTTATGAAAAAAAATGGACTTTTCTGTGGGATTTTAATTTAGAAATTCAGGCAAAAGTACTCGAATTACTGGATGTAGAACCCAACATTCAATTGACGACTGAATTTAAAACAACGTTGATAGAAAATATACTGGATTTGCGCGATAGCATTCATCCAAAAAAGGAAAATCAACCAGAAAACTGTAAACCGTATTATCAGGTTTTTGAACAACGATTTGGGTTTCAACCGAATTTAAGTATTATCGATTTGCTTTTTAATATGGGAAACGAAGCTAAATTAATCATAAGCCCCTAAATCCCCTAAAGGGGACTTTAAGAGGTTGCATATAAAAAAGATATAAAGTTAGAAATTAATTATAGATATATTTAAAGTCCCCCTTTAGGGGGATTAAGGGGGCAAATAATGAAAAATATAGATTGGGGAAATTTAGGATTCGGTTATATGAAGACCGATTTCAATATCCGTTGCGAATTTAACAATAGTACTTGGGGAGAGCTAGAAGTTCATGAAAGTGAGTATTTGAATTTACACATGGCCGCCACGAGTCTTCATTATGGTCAGGAATCGTTTGAAGGATTGAAAGCTTTTCGTGGAAAAGATGGGAAAATCCGTATTTTTCGAATGAAGGACAATGCGTTGCGCATGCAGGATTCGAGCGAAGGGACGATGATGGCAAAGGTTCCTGTTGAGATTTTTGAAGAAGCTGTGCTCAAAGCTGTAAAACTCAACGAACGTTTCGTTCCGCCTTACGAATCTGGTGCTTCGTTGTATATTCGTCCGCTTTTAATTGGTAGCGGTCCGCAAGTTGGAGTAAAACCTGCAACAGAATATTTGTTTGTAGTTTTCGTTACTCCGGTTGGTCCGTATTTCAAAGGCGGTTTCCAAACCACACCGTTTGTGATAATGCGTGAATACGACCGCTCAGCACCGCTCGGCATGGGAAAATATAAAGTTGGTGGAAATTATGCAGCCAGTTTGGTTGCAGGCCAAAAAGCACACGAATTGGGCTATTCTGCTGTGTTTTATCTTGATGCCAAAGAAAAAAAATATATTGATGAATGTGGTGCCGCAAACTTTTTCGGAATAAAAGATAATACCTATATCACACCAAAATCATCGTCCATTTTGCCATCAATTACCAACAAAAGTCTGATGGTTCTGGCAGAAGAACTGGGACTTAAAGTTGAACGACGTGCTATACCGGTGGAAGAACTTGCTACATTTGAAGAAGCAGGAGCTTGCGGAACTGCTGCAGTTATAAGCCCGATAGAACGTATTGACGATTACGATGAAAAGAAATCTTACATATTCTCTAACGATGGAAAACCAGGTCCCTTTTGTGATAAATTATATCATAAACTACGTGGAATCCAATACGGTGATGAACCTGATACACACGGTTGGGTAACTGTAATTGAGTGAGGCCCCTAACCCTGCCTGCCGCAGGCAAGCCCTAAAGGGGAATTTTTCTGAATAGTATAACAAACAACAAGTCCCCTTTAGGGGATTTAGGGGCACTACAATATGATTTCAAAAACCGATGTTTTTCCTATTGGACAAATTGTCAAGCCACACGGTATAAATGGTGAAATGTCATTTTCGTTTACTACCGATATTTTCGATAGGGAAGAGGTGCCGTATTTTATTTTTGAAATGCAAGGAATTTTAGTACCGTTTTTTTTGGAAGAATATCGCTTCAAAGGCAATAACACTGGGCTTTTGAAGTTGGATGGTGTAATAAATGATGAACAAACTCGTGAATTTGCTGGATTGACTATTTATCTGCCTAAAACGTATCTGGAAAAAGTGGAAGATGCTGAAATTGAGCTGGATTATTTTGCCGGTTTTAGTCTTGTAGATGCAGAAAAAGGCTTTTTAGGGATAATTTCGGAAGTGGATCAAACGACTGACAATGTACTTTTTGTAATTCCAACCAAAAATGATGAATTACTGATTCCGGCAGGTGAAGAATATATCGAAGAAATTGACCACGAAAAGAAAATTATTTATGTAAGATTGCCGGAAGGGTTGTTGGATTTATAGGTTGTTTTATTAACAATTTACTATCAATTGCTTTCATCCCCAATCCTCTAGCGGTTTATAAAATTCCCTGTAAGTCAAGTCGTTTGAGTAAAAGTTGAGGCGATCGAGCATATCGGCTGAGGTTTTGAAACCGTAAGCTAAAATAGCTGTTACGCCTGTTTCGCGACAAATTCTTTCAAATTCGTAGTATAGTTTAACACCGATAGTTTTGTTTTGAAATTCCTTTTTTACTGCGCAAAACCAAATCATAATAGCCCCACTCACCATTTTTTCACCACTAATAAACCCTTTTATCTGTCCTTCGGTTTCGTACACCAAAGTCAGACAGCGTTTGTTCAGCACCAGTTGTTCTATCCACGAACGGTCATACGGAACTTCATCGTTGTATTTGAAGGGTTCCATGTCCAGGATGTTGTGAATTGCATCAATATCTTCTGCTAGTGCTTTTCTGACGGGTTGTAAAGATTTATTGTCGCTCATTTTATTGATTGATTATTCCATCGAATATACGATATCTTTTACCCATTCCGCCCATTCAAGTGGTGTTTTCGATTTATCGAAAGTTTCCCATGGAATAGGTTTACCAATGCGTATAGTGAAATGTTTTCCTCTTTGTTTGTATAATTCATCTACCAGATACATCATTTCGATATTGAATTTTATTTTAAAAAACTTGCGAAGATTAGCCAAATTATAAAAGAAATTTGAGTTCCGACCTTCGAAATAAATAGGGACAATATCGCGTTGAAATTCAATAGATTTAGAAATAAAATTCTTTTTCCATTCCAAATCGAATATCTCCCCTTTTATTTTTCTCGAACATATTCCTGCCGGATAAGTAAGTAGATGATTATCGGATTCATATAGTTTCTGCATCATTTTAGCATGTCCTTTGCTTTGCGAGCCCACTTTATTAACCGGAATAAACATTTCGCGTAACGGTTCAAGATTCATTAATATATCATTTGAAAAAAAACGAATTTTTCCATCGTATTCATTTCCAAGCAAATAACCCGTTGCAATACCATCTAATCCACCCAACGGATGATTACCTGCAAAAATATATTTCCCGTCTTTTGGAGGTAAATTTTCTTTTCCTTCAATATCGATAGTGACCTGAAAGTATTTAAGACCAGCTTCAATAAATTCCAGATTTTTCTTCCCGGGATTTTGGATAAAAAAATCATTTAAGTCTTTTTCATGAACAATTTTACGTAAGTAATTGACAATAAACCCCGGGACCTTTGTGTTCGGTGCTTTACTTTTCAATACGTTTGCAATATCAATCCTGAATGTTTTGTCTTTACTCATGCTCTTATGTTTTTCTGTCTTGTGCAAATGTACGAAAAAGGTTTAAATTCCTAATGCCAAACCAATAAATATGAATTTTAATCGATTATTTCGGTTTAGAATATTTCGATAACTTCGTAATATATTCCCCACTTTTCTTATTATTTTAATTTTTTTTATTTAGTAAAATTTTAAATAACTTTATATCAGCAATTTAATATAATTAGGATGACAGAAATTGATGTTGAAAACCTGTTGAAAACTTGTTTAAAATGATTGTTTTTAATGGCAATAAATTGTTGATAAATTTTTTGTGGGGAATAGTGGGGAATATAAAATTAATTTCATACTTTTACCGTGTCAAAATTGAACTCAATTTATTATGTCAACATTTATAGGTAAATACGAAGCAAAAACTGATATAAAGGGAAGAATTTTTATTCCTTCCGCTTATCGTAAATTGTTGTCTGAAGCTGAAAGAGAAAGAGTTGTTATGCGAAAGGATGCTGAAAATGATTGTTTGATTATTTTCCCGGAGCATGTTTGGAATGAAAAAGTGGAAGATTTTAAATCGAAATTGGACGAATGGAATCCAACAGACCAACTTTTGTTAATGCAATTTGTTTCGGATGCCGAATGGTTGGATATTGATTCTCAGGGTCGTGTATTGATTTCGAAGAAAAATCTGCAGACAATTAACGTTGAAAATGCTGAAGTTTTATTTGTGGGAATGCTTGATCGGTTTGCGGTATGGAGCAAAACCCATTATGAACAAGCAAAGTTATCGACAGCTGATTTTGCAGCTTTATTGAAAGAGCGGATGATTAAGAAACAGTGAACAGTTATCAGTTTAAAAATATAAATAAATGACTGAACGAATTTACCATATTCCTGCATTATTAAATGAAACCATTGACGGATTGAATATTAAATCGGATGGCGTTTACGTGGATGTGACTTTTGGTGGTGGCGGTCATTCAAGGGAAATTTTGAAAAGATTAGGTAAGAATGGGAAGTTGTTTGGATTTGATCAGGATGAAGATGCGCTTAAAAATGTAATTGATGATGAACGATTTATATTTGTAAGAAGCAATTTCAAGTATTTAAAAAATTTTCTTCGTTACCATAATATAGAAAAAGTAGATGGCATTTTGGCTGATTTAGGCGTTTCGTCTCACCATTTTGATGAAGCTGAGCGTGGTTTCTCCTTTCGGTTTGACGGAGAATTGGATATGCGAATGAACACACAATCCCCTCTAACAGCAGCAGTTTTACTAAACAACTATTCCGAAGAAAAACTGGCTGATGTGTTTTATTTATACGGAGAATTGCATAACTCCCGAAAAATTGCCAAAACAATTGTAAATGCCCGAGGGAAAGAGCCGTTTAAAAGAATTTTACCATTTATTGAAATACTGAAACCCTTTTTTGGACGCGAAAAGGAAAAGAAAGATATGGCCAGAGTTTTTCAGGCATTGCGGATTGAAGTAAATAAGGAAATGGATGTATTGAAATCGCTGCTGGAGCAAAGTCTGGAAGTATTGAACCCTGAAGGACGCTTGGTAGTTTTAACTTATCATTCACTCGAAGACAGGTTGGTGAAAAATTTTGTTCGCAGCGGTAATTTTGAAGGAAAAATAGAAAAAGACTTTTATGGAAACGTTCTTTCTCCTTTGAAAGGAATTAATAATAAGGTGATTATAGCCGATGATGCTGAAATAGAACGTAATCCACGTGCACGAAGTGCAAAATTGAGAATTGCCGAAAAAAGAGTTAGTTAATTTGTTAATCGGTTGATTCGTTAAATCGATAATTGTAAATAAAAGATGTCTTGGTTTAAGAAAATAACAGATGCCATTCGTGGAAGCGAAGATTTCTCGGACATTAAGTCGAGCAAACTTCGTGATGTTCTGAATGGTAATATCCTGACTAAAAAATTTTTCCAGAAACAATACGGCCTGTTGATAATGATAGCAGTTTTGACATTTTTTTACGTGGATAACCGGTATTATTGTGAAACACAATTGGCAAAAGAAATAGAAATGGAAAAGAAAATTCAGGATGCAAAATATGAATCATTGACTATATCAGCCGAATTAATGCAAATCAGCCGGCAATCCAATGTATTTAAAATGGTGAATGATAGTGGATTAAATTTGATTGAAACAATTTCACCTCCAATTGTAATAGAAGACAGCATTCCAAAAAATAAATGACAGACAAACGAAAAAATATTGTCCTACGGTTTGGCATAGTTTATACAATTATATGCTTATCGTTTGTTGCCGTTCTCTACAGAATTGTCAAAATACAATTTGTTGAAAGAGACAAATGGATGGCACTTGCTGCCCATGCCATTAAAACTGATATTGTTGTAAAGCCAAATAGAGGGAATATTTATGCCTGCGATGGCAGATTAATGGCAAGTTCCATTCCGACATATTATGTATACATGGATTTGCGCATACCGGCTTTACATGAAAAGAACGGGAAACTTTTCAGTGAAAATATTGATTCGTTAGCCATTTATTTATCAAGCTTTTTTCGCGATAAAACGGCTTATGAATACAAAACTAATCTTATAAAAGCATTTGATACCGGAATTGGAGAATTCCAATTATATCCGAAACGAATATCTTATGCTCAACTCAAACAACTTAAAACCTTACCTCTTTTTAGGTTAGGAAGGTATAAAAGCGGACTAATTGCCAAAGAATACTTTAGAAGAGTCCGGCCATTTGGCTCATTAGCTTCGCGTACAATCGGCGATATCTATCCCGACGAAGCAAAGGGTGGTAAAAGTGGAATTGAAAAAAGTTTTAATGCCAATTTATTAGGCACTTCGGGTATTTCTATTCGTCAAAAAGTGGCTAACACTTATATGGAAACGGTTCAGGTTGAGCCGATAGACGGAATGGATATTACCACAACAATTGATGTAGACTTGCAAGATATTGCAGAAAAAGCATTAATTGATGGTGTTCGTGAATTTGATGCTGCCGAAGGTTGTGCTATTTTAATGGAGGTTCATTCCGGTGAAGTGAAAGCCATCGTAAATATGCAAAGAAACAAGGATGGAAGTTATTCCGAAAACAGAAATGGAGCAGTTTCTGACATGACAGAGCCGGGTTCCACTTTCAAAGTAGTTTCCTTGATGGCGGCTTTAGACGATGGAAGAGTAAAAATCACGGATACGATAAATACGTATAATGGTCAGTATAAATTTGGCAATAGAACCATGAATGATCACAACGCAAATCATGGTGGATTTCATAAAATAACGTTGGCGCAGGCAATTTACGGTTCATCAAATATCGGAGTTTCTCGTACAATAGTAAAAGCTTACGGACGAAACCCTGCTGAATTTGTCGATAAGTTGTATGCCATGAAATTGAATGAACGCATGAACATTGAGTTGCCAGGTGCAGCGGCTCCGTTTATTCGTCATCCGCATGATAAATCACACGAATGGTCAAATACTACATTGCCGTGGATGTCAGTTGGTTATGAAACTCAAATACCTCCAATTTACACCTTGGCATTTTATAATTCAATTGCAAATGATGGAAAACTTATTCGACCTTTTTTTGTTAAATCAATCAGCAGAAATGGACAGATTATAAAAGAGTTCAAAACCGAAGTGATAAATCCAGCTATATGTAAACCAAGTACTTTGAGAGATGTTCGTTTTACGTTGTTGGGAGTGGTAGAGGATAAAATGGGTACTGGCAAAAATGTTCGATCAAAATATGTGCGTATAGCCGGAAAATCGGGAACAGCACAAATTTCACAAGGAAAAGAAGGTTATAAAGTTGGAGGTACAAAACATCAGGTAGCATTTTGTGGATATTTCCCTTACGAAAATCCAATGTATACCTGTATTGTTGTAATGCGCGAACCGAGTATCGGTTCTGCATCGGGAGGACACATGAGCGGATCGGTATTTAAAAATATTGCCGAACGTGCGATGGCTTTGAATTCTAATAGAAAACCCGCTCATTTACAACCAGATTCAACAGAAATTAATAATCTGTCACCTGAAACAAAAGTTGGATATTATAAAGCTCTGCAAACGGTAATGGCAAATTTACAATTACCATTAGCTTCAAATTCAACCGATTGGGTTAAGACCTTTATAAATGAAAATAAAACACAAGTTCAATCGATTACCGTTTCAAAAAATGTTATTCCAAATTTAACCGGCATGGGAGCTAAAGATGCTGTTTTTATACTTGAAAATATGGGATTAAACATTCAGGTTTTTGGTCGCGGAAAGGTAATTTCACAAGATCTGAAACCCGGAACAATTGCCAGGAAAGGAAATTCTGTTCAGATTAATCTTGAATAAATCAATTTGTTACGAAAATATAAATTGACGAATATGATATTAGACGATATATTGCAAAATGTGATTCTTCAAAAAACAATTGGAGAAACTGAAATCGAAATAAATGGAATTCAGTTTGATTCACGTAAAGTAGAATCAAAATGTGTATTTATTGCTACGAAAGGAACAGCGTCTGATGGTCACCAATTTATACAAATGGCTATTGAAAAAGGAGCTGTAGCAATTGTTTGTGAGGAAATTCCGGTAGAAATAAATCCGAAAATAACTTATATCAAAGTTGAAAACAGCTCGGATGCTTTAGGAAAAATGGCATCGGCATGGTTCGGTTTTCCATCTTCTCAACTAATTTTAGTCGGAGTAACAGGAACAAATGGCAAAACTACGATAGCCACCTTGTTATATCAACTTTTCCGTCAACTTGGACATAAAGCAGGTTTGCTTTCTACAGTTTGCAATTATGTCGATGATTCAGCAGTTGAAGCAACTCATACGACACCTGACGCATTAGCATTGAACGAATTATTGAAACAAATGGTTGATGCAGGTTGTGAATATGCTTTTATGGAAGTCAGCTCGCATTCAATTGACCAACGTCGCATCGCCGGATTGGAATTCGGCGGTGGAATTTTTACGAATATTACCCGCGATCATATTGATTATCACCTTACTTTCGAAAATTACCTGAAAGCAAAAAAACAATTTTTTGATGAACTCCCGGCTGATGCTTTTGCACTTACCAATGCTGATGACAAAAACGGTTTGGTGATGCTTCAAAACTCAAAAGCAAAAAAATATACTTATTCGCTTCGTGGAATGGCCGATTTCAAAACACGGATTCTTGAACATGGCTTTGAAGGTATGTTGCTTGATATGAATGATAAAGAAGTGAATGTATCATTTATCGGGAAATTCAATGCCAGTAATTTGTCTGCAGTATTTGGTGCTGCAGTCTTGCTTGGTCAGGATGAATTGGAGGTTTTACGTATAATAAGTTCATTAAAATCAGTTTCGGGTCGTTTCGAAACATTCCATGCGCCTTCGGGTTACACGGCTATTGTTGATTATGCTCATACTCCGGATGCTCTGACAAATGTCATTGGAACAATCAACCAAATTTTACAAGGGAACGGACGATTGATTACAGTTGTTGGGTGTGGCGGAAATCGTGACAAAGGAAAACGCCCGATGATGGCTCGCGAAGCAGTGAACGGAAGCTGGAAAGCTATTCTGACATCCGATAATCCTCGTTTTGAAGAACCCCTGGATATTTTGAATGATATGTTGGCAGGACTTGATCCGGTTCAAAAAGCAAAAAGTCTGACCATTGTCAATCGTCATGAAGCCATAAAAACAGCTTGTGCATTGGCACAACCGGGCGACGTGGTTTTAGTTGCCGGCAAAGGGCATGAAGATTATCAAATTATTCAAGGAGTTAAACATCATTTCGATGACCGCGAAGAAGTGAAAGCTTGCTTTTAGATAGTTAATTAGTTGATTAGTTAATTTGTTCGACAGAATTGTAAATTTATAAATTGTAAATAAAAAAATATGCTGTACCATTTATTCCAATATTTAGAAAAAATAATCATTTTCCCCGGTGTTCATTTATTCAATTATATTTCTTTCAGAACCGGGTTGGCGTTTATTTTGGCATTGTTGCTTTCGACCATGTTTGGACGAAGTATCATTGATTATTTGCAAAAAAAACAAATTGGTGAAAACATTCGCGACTTGGGTCTCGAAGGACAAATGAGCAAAAAAGGCACACCAACAATGGGTGGAATTATTATCATAATTGCCATTCTGGGACCTACACTTTTGTTGGCAAATCTGACCAATATCTATGTCATTTTGATGTTGATTACGACTGTCTGGTTAGGTTTAATCGGATTTTTGGACGATTATATTAAAGTTTTTCTCAAAAATAAAGAAGGATTAAGTGGTCGCTTTAAAATTGTTGGACAAGTTGGTTTGGGACTAATTGTTGGAATGACCATGTATTTAAGCTCTGATATTGTAATCCGAGAAAATAAAGAAGTAAAAGGTGAAACTCATCGGGTAGAAAATGTGCTTTATTCAAAACATAATATAAAATCTACCAAAACAACTATTCCTTTTGTAAAAAATAATAATTTAAACTATGCTGATGCTTTCAAATGGGCAGGCGTAAAAGCTCAGAGATATGGGTGGATTTTATTTGTTTTAGTTGCTATTTTTATTGTAACTGCGATTTCGAACGGTGCTAATCTGACAGATGGTTTGGATGGTTTGGCAACAGGTTCTTCGGCAATTATGGGGGTTATTCTGGGTATATTGGCTTATGTGTCGGGTAATGTCAATTATGCCGGATACCTGAATATCATGTATTTACCCGGAACCGGCGAGTTGTTGGTGTTTGCCGGAGCATTTATCGGTGCAACCATTGGATTTTTGTGGTACAATGCCTTCCCTGCTCAGGTATTTATGGGTGATACAGGAAGTTTGACGTTGGGGGGAATTATAGCCGTTTTTGCTATTGCCATCCGGAAAGAATTGTTGATTCCTATTTTATGTGGTGTTTTTATTGTCGAAAATTTGTCAGTAGTGTTACAAGTTGGTTATTTTAAATTTACCAGGAAACGTTTAGGAGAAGGTAAGCGAATTTTTAAAATGACTCCTTTGCATCACCATTATCAAAAAGCCGGTAATTCAGGCATTCAAGCTTTATTCCAACGACCAATGCAAGCTATGCCTGAATCGAAAATTGTGATTCGGTTCTGGATTGTGGGAATTATTTTGGCAGCAATTACAATTATAACATTGAAGATTAGGTAGGAATGAAAAGAATAGTAGTTTTAGGTGGAGGTGAAAGTGGTGTGGGAGCAGCTGTTTTGGCAAAAAAGCAGGGCTTTGAGGTGTTTCTTTCCGATTTGTCGGAAATAAAACCTGAATATAAACTGTTGTTGGATAAATATGAAATAGCCCGGGAAGAAAAACAACATAGCGAGGAGTTGATTTTGAATGCTGATGAAGTAATTAAAAGTCCCGGAATCCCTGATAAAGCTCCCTTAATCAAGAAATTGCATGCACAGCGAACGCCGATAATTTCTGAAATTGAATTTGCCGGACGATACACGAAAGCCAAGATGATTTGCATTACCGGTAGCAATGGAAAAACCACCACCACCATGTTGGTGTATCATATTTTGAAAAATGCAGGACTGAATGTGGGCTTAGCCGGAAATGTGGGACAAAGTCTGGCATTACAGGTGGCAAATGATTCGTTCGATTATTATGTGGTAGAACTGAGTAGTTTTCAGTTAGATGGCATGACTGAATTCAAAGCGGATATTGCTATTTTATTGAATATTACACCCGATCATTTGGATCGTTATGATTATAATTTTCAGAATTATGTAGATTCTAAATTCCGTATCACGCAAAATCAAAAGGTAGAAGACGCCTTCATTTTTTGGGAAAATGATCCGGTGATAAAGGCTGAACTGGCAAAACGCAATATTCAATCGACCCTTTATCCGTTTGCCATTGAACGCTCTGAAAAAACAAAAGCATTTATCGAAAACGATGAATTAATTTTTCAATCTTTAAAATCTCTATTTACTATGCCAACAAAAGAATTAGCTTTGAAAGGTATGCATAATACCTACAATTCAATGGCCGCCGGATTAGCAGCTTCTATTGTAAATGTTCGTAAAGAGAGTATCCGTCAATCTTTGCAGGATTTTCAGGGAGTTGAACACCGTTTGGAATATGTTGCAACGGTAAAAAATGTGCGTTTCATCAATGATTCGAAAGCAACCAATGTGAATTCGTGCTGGTATGCGCTTCAAAGTATGAAAACGCCTGTAATACTTATTTTGGGTGGAACTGACAAAGGAAATGATTATTCTGAAATAGAAGAGTTGGTTATAGCCAACGTAAAAGGACTGATTTTTATGGGTTTGGATAATTCTCCATTGCATAAATTTTTTGATGGGAAAATAACTAATATTATCGATGTACAATCGATGGAAGATGCTGTGAAAACGGCTTACAAAATGGCGAATGAAGGTGAAACCGTTTTACTTTCGCCTTGTTGCGCCAGTTTTGATTTGTTTAAAAACTACGAAGACAGAGGAAATCAGTTTAAAAACTGCGTAAGAAACCTTTAAGTTGTTTTTAGTTAATGAATTTGGAATCAATTTCGAGAATTTCAAAAACTTTTAATAACACATGGAAACATTATTCAAAAAATACCTGAAAGGTGATACAACTTTATGGGTTGTATTTATAGCACTGTGCATTCTTTCGGTAATTGAAATGTACAGTGCATCAAGTACTTTGGCCTATAAAGCTGCAAACCACACAGCTCCGTTACTGCGTCATGTAGGGTTTTTGGCGGGAGGCGTTTTAATTGCATTTGTTATGCACATGATTCCGTATCGGTTTATTCGTATTTTTTCGTATTTAGGATTGGTAGTTTCAGCGACTTTGTTGGTTTTTGTACTTTTTAAAGGTCATAGCGAAAATGATGCGGCACGTTGGTTGGTTATTGGTGGTGTTCAGTTTCAACCCTCCGAATTGGCAAAACTCTCCGTAATTATTGTTGCTGCCGATTTAATTTCCAGAATCAGAGATAATGCCAAGGAAGAATGGATTTATTTCCGAAATACTATCATCATGTTGATAATCATTTGCGGATTGATTTTTCTGGAAAATTTTTCTACTGCATTTATTCTGTTTATGGTCGTTTTTATCATGATGTTTATTGGTCGTATTTCATTTAAATATCTGGGGTCATTTGCAGCTATATTAATTATAACTTTGGTAATCGGGTATGGTGCTATAAAAACAATTCCCGAAAGTTCCATGCCAAAAACATTCAAACGTACCTATACATGGGTGGCTCGTATCGAACGACATTTCGACAAAGATGCAAAAGAAAGTAAATATGTAATAAATGATAAAAATAGACAAGAAATTTACGGACAAATTGCCATTGCACGTGGAGGAGTTTTTGGAGTTTTACCCGGGAATAGCGTCGAACGGGATTTTCTTCCACAAGCATATTCCGATTTTATTTATTCCATTATTGTAGAAGAATTGGGTTTAATCGGTGGTATTGTAGTTATAATTCTTTACCTGATTTTGCTTTTCCGAGCGGGTAGAATTGCGATGAATTGTTCATCGGTTTTTCCTGCAATTTTGGTTATCGGGCTTTCACTAATGATTGTAATTCAGACATTTGTAAATATGTCTGTAGCCACAAGTTTAATTCCGGTTACAGGACAACCATTGCCATTGATAAGTCGTGGTGGAACTTCGATCTTGATTACCTGTATTTATTTTGGTGTTATTTTGGGAATTACACGTCAGATAAAAAGTGAACAAGAACCGGCAGACGAATCGTATGTATCGAATGAAGATACCCTGCCTGTAGTGGAACTGGAAAGTTTGTAAAAGCAGTCTGAAATTTTCAAAGAAGATTTTTAAATTGCTTGTCTTTAAATTTGCGTTTTTTTGTGTATTTTGCGTTCCAAATATTTTCATTATGAAGCATAAATTTATAATCAGTGGTGGTGGGACAGGAGGACATATTTTTCCGGCTATAAGCATTGCCAATGCACTTAAAAAAAGGTTACCTGATGCTGAAATACTTTTTGTCGGCGCATTAGGTCGCATGGAAATGGAGCGTGTTCCTGCAGCTGGTTACCCCATTGAAGGTTTGCCAATTAGTGGTTTAGACCGTAAAAATAAGCTTCGCAACGTGAATGTTTTATGGAATTTACTACTCAGTTTGGTTTTAGCTCGCCAAATTATTCGTCGTTTTAAGCCCGATGCAGTTATCGGGGTTGGTGGGTATGCCAGTGCTCCTACATTACGTGCTGCTTCAGCATTCGGGGTGCCCACTGTTTTACAGGAACAGAATTCGTATGCCGGTGTAACCAATAAATTGCTGGCTAAGAAGGCAAAACGTATTTGTGTGGCTTATGAAGGAATGGAGAAATTTTTCCCAAAAGATAAAATTGTGCTGACAGGTAATCCGGTTCGTCAGGATTTGTTTTCGATAGCACAAAAAACAAAAGAAGCTTTTCAATTTTTCGGTTTAGATCCGAAAAAGAAAACCATTCTGGTTGTGGGTGGAAGTTTGGGAGCAAGAACAATCAATCAAAGTATTATAGGAGGATTGGAAAGTCTGGCAAAAGCCGACGTTCAGGTAATCTGGCAAACCGGAAAATTTTATATCGACAATGCGCGAAAAGCGACTGAATCTTTTGCTTCACCAAATTTGTTGGTAACCGATTTTGTTTCACGCATGGATTTGGCATATTCCATTGCCGATTTGGTCGTTTCGCGTGCAGGAGCCAGTTCCATTTCAGAACTTTGTCTGTTGGCTAAACCGGTAATTTTAGTGCCTTCGCCCAATGTGGCTGAAGATCACCAAACTCAAAATGCATTGGCATTGGTTCGAAAGGATGCTGCCATTATGATTCGGGATTGTGATGCAAAAGAACACTTGGTAGCTAAAGCATTGGAATTAATTATTAATGACGCGGAATTGAAAAGATTGAGTGAAAATATTCTCAAATTGGCAGAAAAAAATTCAGCGGATAGGATTGCCGATGAAATAATCAAATTATTGAATTGATTAATTTCCAATTTCCAATGAATTTATAAAAATTGGAAATTGATAATTGGAAATTGAAAATTATAAAGATGAACAAGTTTACGAAATATTATTTTTTGGGAATTGGTGGAATTGGAATGAGTGCGCTAGCTCGTTATTTTCATGCTAAAGGCTTTCAGGTAGCCGGTTACGACCGTTCTGAATCGGTACTTACGGCAGAATTACTAATGGAAGGAATTAAAGTGTCATTTGATGAAAATGTGGATCAGATTCCATTTGTTTATACTAATTCCGAAAATACTTTGGTGATTTTAACACCTGCAATACAACAAAATCATCCTCAACTTGCCTATTTTCGGGAACATAATTTTACCATTAAAAAACGGGCTCAGGTGTTGGGCGATATTACGCGTCAAAGTAAAGGAATTTGCATAGCCGGAACACACGGTAAAACAACAACATCCACTATTACAGCGCATTTGCTTTATCAGTCGCAGGTTTCATGCAATGCATTTTTGGGTGGAATTGCCAACAATTATAATACGAATTTATTGCTTTCGACCGAGAGTAATTTGGTGGTCATTGAAGCGGATGAATATGATCGTTCGTTTCATCAACTTTCACCTTATATGGCTGTAATTACATCTGCCGATCCCGATCATCTCGATATTTATGAAACTGCCGATGCTTATCGTGAAAGTTTTGAGTATTTTACGTCTTTGATTCGTCCCGGTGGAGCTTTGATTATGCGAAAAGGGATCAATATTGAACCTCAATTGCAAAAAGGAGTCAAACTTTACACGTATTCGATGGACGAAGGTGGTGATTTTCATGCTGATAATATCCGAACGTTGAAAGGTGAAATTCATTTCGACTTTGTGACCCCAACCGATCGCATCAACGATGTTCGTTTGGGAGTTCCGGTTCGAATTAATGTTGAAAACAGTGTTGCAGCTATGGCATTGGCATGGTTGAATGGAGTTACAACTGACGAACTTCGTACCGGAATATCTTCTTTTTCAGGAATTTATCGCCGTTTCAATGTAGTTTATAAATCTGATAAGATCGTTTATATGGACGATTACGCACATCATCCAAGTGAATTGAAAGCAAGTATTTCATCCATACGTAATTTGTATCCCGACAGAAAGATAACCGGCATTTTTCAACCGCATCTGTTTTCCAGAACGCGTGATTTTGCTCCGGCTTTTGCTGAAGCTTTATCGCAATTGGATGAGCTGATATTACTGGATATTT
This sequence comes from Paludibacter sp., assembly GCA_017882285.1. Taxonomy (GTDB): domain Bacteria; phylum Bacteroidota; class Bacteroidia; order Bacteroidales; family Paludibacteraceae; genus Paludibacter. The sequence goes on from JADGPS010000010.1 coordinate 20,284, forward strand.
ATCCCGCGCGCGAATTGCCAATTGAAGGTGTTGATTCAGAGCTTATTTTGCGCAATGTTAAACTCAAAAACAAAACTTTGTGCACCAAGGAAAATCTATTATCTTTGCTCAAAGAAAAAGAATTAGATGTGCTTGTTACTTTTGGAGCAGGTGATATTGATAAATTGGTGCCGTTGATTAAAGAACAACTAAAGAAATTGACCATTGACAATTTACCATTTACCATTTAAGAATGAAACCTGTTTGGAAATACATATTGATTAGCTTCTTTACCCTATTAATACTGGGGTATTTTGTGTTTTCGTTAAAGAATTTTTCGGGTAAAAATCAGGAAACAGTTTGTGGAAAACTTGAAATTGTGTTTGATGAAAACGCAGGCAAACCATTGATTACAGAACAGGAAATTGCAAAAATTCTTGAAAAGAACAATCTGAATCCGATTGGAAAAACAATAAAATATATTCAAACAGAATCAATTGAAGATTTTTTGCGTAAAAATCCTTTGATTAAAGTGGCTGAATGTTACAAAACACCATCGGGAATTGTCAATATTAAAATTCTTCAGCGTTGTCCGAAATTCCGCGTGGTTGGTTTGGGAAGTTATTATATCGATACAGATCGAAAACTAATGCCTGTATCACCAAATTATGCCGCTTATGTGCCGGTAGTTTCCGGGCGAGTTACTGTTTCGATGGTAACCGGTCAGATGTTTGATTTTGTGAGTTTTATGGAAGAAAATCCTTTTTGGAATGCGCAGATTGAACAAATTTATGTACGCGAAGACAGAAAAATTGAGCTGGTACCCCGAGTTGGAGATGCGATAATTGTTTTGGGAACTTTAGATCATTTTCAGTCAAAGTTGGAAAAACTTCGAAAATTGTATATTAACGGATTTAATGTTATTGGATGGAATAAATATAAAGTAATTGATTTACAATACAAAGATCAGGTTGTTTGTGCTAAAGAAGATTTAAAAAGCTCGCAAGCAAAAGTTGTGATTGCTGAAAAAAAAGATAGTATTATTGCGCGTAAATTATGATTTCAAATAAACTTATAGCAATTGATTTTGGGAGTACCCATATTGCGGCTATGGCAGCCGAAGTGCAAGAAAACGGTGCTGTTAAGATTTTTTCAGAAGAATCGAAAGTTTCTGATGATGTGAAATGGGGAATTGTCGAAAAACCTTCGGGGGCTTCTTTTAAAGTAAGTGAATTGCTTAAATTGCTTAAAAACAGTGCGAAAGTTACTGATATTTCGCATGTTTCAGTTCCCGTTGGGGCTAAAAGTATGAAACAGGTTTCAGCATCTGTAAGTCGGTTTGTAGGTAAACCAAATGTGGTAACTGAAAATTTATTGTCTGAAATGTTGGAAGAATGCGAAAAAAAATTTGAACAAAGTGATACAACCGTTTTTGATGTAATTCCTGCCTCGTACCTGCTTGATGGCAAACGTATGGACGATCCGGTGGGCCAGACTGCCGTTCAGATTACTGCCAATTATCATGTTATTATTGGAAATTCAATTATAAAATCAGAACTCGAACGTTGTTTTGACAGAACCGGATTTATGTTGGAATACTGTCCATTAGCCGCTGAAGCAATATCAACAGTAGTTCTTGAGGAGCAGGAACGTGAAGTGGGTAGCGCGTTGATTAATTTTGGAGCAACTACAACAACTCTGGCTGTTTATCACGATGGGATACTTCAAAACTTGCTGGTCGTTCCACTTGGTGCAAATAATATTACAAAAGATATTCAGGAATTGGGAATAAACGAAGCCAATGCCGAACGATTAAAATATTTAAAAGGTTCAGCGTTGGAATCGATGGTGGATGAACCTGTTTATGTCCAGATTGCTTCGGAGGATGAAAAGAATCCACCAGTAAAAATATCAACTAAATTTCTGGCAACCATTATTGAGGCTCGTCTGGAAGAAATGATGCAACCGATTTTTGATACAATTGACAGACTGCCATTTTCATTGGAAGCCGGAATTGTTATTACCGGTGGTGGTTCGAAACTGAACAATATTATTGAATTTATTGAAGAAAAAATCGGAATTTGCCCTCGATTTGGCAATCATTCCGAATGGCTTTCGGAGGATACAAATGAAAAATTTCATGATCCAAAATATGCTCAATTAGTTGGTACTATTTTGCTTACTCATGATTTCAGGAAAACACATCCTATTGAAGAAGACCTAATTGTAAATCCAAAAAAGAAACCAAAACTACCTAAAGTAAATACGATGGATAAATTGGCCGGTTTATTTACCAACTTTTTTGGAGAGGAAAATGAAAATAAGTTTTGATAATTTGTCACCTGAATTTCTCAGGGGAAACTAAATAAGATGGATAGTCAATTCTAAATTGAAAACAAAAACAATTGACTTTGAAAATTTTGAATTATAAATTGTAAATTTTGAAATCATAAATATATGGGATATTTAGACGAGAGCTTGCCATTAGATTTGCCACTGGTTGACAGTTCAATTATTAAAGTTATTGGTGTTGGTGGCGGTGGTGGAAACGCTGTAAATCACATGTATCGTCAGGGAATTACCGATGTGTCTTTTGTGGTTTGTAATACCGACAATCAGGCATTGCGCAAATCGCCTGTACCGATAAAGATTCAATTGGGAGCTGACACTACCGAAGGGTTGGGTGCAGGCGGAAATCCTGAAGTTGCACGTCGGGCAGCCGAGGAATCAATTGAAAAAATTCAGGATCTGCTGAAAGACAATACCAAAATGGTTTTCATTACTGCCGGAATGGGAGGTGGAACCGGAACCGGAGCATCGCCCGTAGTTGCTAAAGCTGCACACGATTTAGGTATTTTGACAGTCGGTATTGTTACTATTCCTTTTGCATTCGAAGGAAATATGAAAATCCGTCAGGCATTGGAAGGTGTGGCAGCTTTAAGCGAACATGTTGATGCTATATTGGTGATTAACAACGAAAAGCTAAAACAGATTTATCCCGATTTGGAACTTTCCAATGCATTTGCCAAAGCGGATGATGTCTTAACAAACGCTGCTAAAGCAATTGCCGAAATTATTACTGTTCCGGGTTACATTAACACCGACTTTGCCGATGTGTACAGCATTATGAAAGACGGAAACGTGGCAATAATGAATACAGGTTATGCTTCGGGCGAAAACCGTATCACCAAAGCTATTGAAGACGCGTTGAATTCACCGTTGTTGAATACCAGCGATGTAAGCGGAGCCAGCAAAATTCTGTTGAGTTTGTATTGTTCCAACAGCGATCAGATTCGTATGGAGGAAGTGGAACAAATTCATGAATTTATGTCTAAAGTGGGTGAAAATGTTCAGGTTATCTGGGGTGCAAGTTTCGATGAAGAATTGAAAGAAAAAGTAAAAATCACCTTGATTGCTACCGGTTTTGAAGTAAGTGATATTCCCGGGATGCCTGCCAACATTGCCAAAGCGCATGTACATAAACATCCTATGAGTTCCGAGGCTTCTCGTTTCTTTGACACTTCGAAAAAAGAAAATGAACAAGAAGTAGAAATAACAGATGAGTCCGATTCAGAACCGGTTAAACCGAATATCGAAAAAACTTTTGATCAATATTATGGTAACCCGGCACAAACTGAAACAGAACACGAGATTGAACTAAATCCTGAACCCGAACTTCCAATTTTCACGTTGGACGATTTGGAAGATGAAACTACATTGAAAAAAGTAGAAAATATCCCAGCCTGGAAAAGAAGATTGTTGAATAAATAGTTGGTAGTTAGTAGTCGGTAGTTGGTAGTCAGTTGTTTTTCAGAATCTAAATTAATAAACTTTCCGATTAACTAATTAATCAATAAACAATAAACCGATAAATTAACTAATAAACAAATAACCAAATATGGACGAACTATTTGATAAAGTAAGCGGCGATATAAAAACCGCCATGTTAGCACGTGATAAAGTGGCTTTGGAAGCTATACGCGGGATTAAAAAAGAATTTCTGGAAGCTAAAACAGCTAAGGGATCTGATGGTCATTTACCTGATGATGTCGCCGTTAAAATTCTACAGAAAATGGTGAAACAGCGGAAGGAATCGGCTCAGATTTATGCCGAACAAAATCGCCCTGAACTTGCCGAAAATGAATTGGCAGAAGCAGCGGTAATTGAGCGTTATTTGCCTGCTCAAATGTCAGATTCCGATCTTGAATCAGCTATAGCAGCCATTATTGCTCAGGTTGGTGCAACCGGTCCGCAAGATATGGGAAAAGTGATGGGCGTTGCAAGCAAACAACTCGCCGGAAAAACTGAAGGACGACTGATTTCGGAAAAAGTAAAAGCGTTATTGGCAAAATAAGAACCTTCCCATGTTTTTTGAAATATAAGTTTATTTCCGCATTAAATTGTTTTCAAAGAACAATAAAATTCCTTTTTCATTTGCTTTTCTTTTGTTATTGTTTATCTTTGCATTATTCAAATGTAAACTATTAAACAATATGGAACAAATAATTAATCGTCTTGCATTGCTTCGCGAGGCAATGAAACAACAAGGAATTTCGGCTTGTATTATCCCCGGAACCGATCCACATGCCGGTGAATATATAGCAGAATATTGGAAAGAACGTCAATGGATTTCGGGTTTTGATGGTTCGGCCGGTACCGCAGTAGTTACGTTGAATGGTGCCGGGTTGTGGACTGATTCGCGTTATTTTCTTCATGCAGCCGAACAACTGGAAGGAACCGGAATTGAATTGATGAAGCAAGGGTTGCCTGAAACACTGGAGATTCTTCCCTGGCTTGCCACTCAACTTAAAGCAGGTGAAAAAGTAGGCGTAAACTCTCAAATGTTTTCATTAAATGGGTATGCTTCTATGAAAACCGAGTTGAAAATGAATGAGTTGGAATTGGTTTCCATTGATTTGCCCGCCAAAGTCTGGATCGATCGACCCTCATTGCCATTGAATCCGTTCTTTGTTTTCGATACTCAATATGCAGGAAAATCAACAACCGAAAAGCTGACTTTGGTTCGTGCAGAAATGAAAAAAGCCCATGCTGAAGTATTTGTTGTTTCAGCGCTGGATGATATTGCCTGGTTATTCAATATACGTGGAAATGATGTAGATTATAATCCGGTGGTGATAGCTTATGCTTTGGTTGAAAATGAAAAAGCAACTCTATTTCTTGCTCCTGAAAAACTGACTCAGGAAACAAGTGTTTATCTGCAAAATCAAGGAGTGACCGTTGCTTCCTATTTAGCAATTTACGATGAATTAAAACAACTTTCACCTTCCAAATCCGTATTGGTGGATGGTGGAAAACTGAATCAGGCATTATTTGAGTCGATTCCAACCGGTTGTGCTATTCGAAATACTATGTCGCCTGTTTTCAAGCTTAAAAGCATTAAAAATGAAGTGGAAATGGACGGAATTCGTCGCGCTATGGTAAAAGATGGCGTGGCATTGACTCGCTTCTTTATCTGGCTGGAAGAAAATCTGAAAACCGATACTTTGTCCGAAATTTCTGTTTCCGATAAATTACGTGAATTTAGAAGTGAACAGGAAAACTTTGTTGGTGAAAGCTTTGGAACGATTGCAGGATATGCCGGTCACGGAGCCATAGTGCATTACAGTGCCACTCCTGAATCGGATGTTAAGTTGAAAACAGAAAATATCTTTTTGCTTGATTCGGGCGGACAATACCTCGACGGAACAACTGATATTACCCGAACAGTAGCACTTGGAACACCAACTGTTCAGCAAAAGGTCGATTTTACGCTTGTGCTGAAAGGTCATATTGCTTTGTCCACCGCTATTTTCCCTGTAGGTACACGTGGTTCACAACTTGATATTCTGGCGCGTAAAGCCATGTGGGATTTGGGTTTGAATTACGGTCATGGAACCGGTCATGGTGTTGGCCATTTTCTAAATGTGCATGAAGGTCCGCAAAACATCCGTATGGACGAAAATCCCGTTGTATTGCAAGCCGGTATGTTTATGTCGAACGAACCGGGTTTGTACAGGACTAATCAATATGGAATCCGTACGGAGAATCTGATTCATGTTGTCCCTGCACAAAAAACCGATTTTGGACAATTTCTGAAATTTGAAACGGTAACTCTTTACCCGATTGATCAGGTATTGATAGATATTGATTTGTTGACAGATGCCGAAATAGAATGGTTGAACGATTATCATAAAAAAGTATATGACTCAATTGCTCCGAAACTGACAGGAGATGAACGAGAATGGCTAAATCGCAAATGTGCAAGGTTGCGTCGGTAATGAACCATTTACCAAGCTAATTAACTAATCAACCAATTAACCAATTAACCACACTAATGGATTTTAATCTGCAAGATTCTAAACTCGGCAAGAAAGCATCGACACCCGAAAAGTACGATGCTTCTTTGTTATTTCGGATTCCTCGATCTGAAAACCGTGAACGTTATGGAATTGACGAAACGAATCTGCCTTTCGTGGGGTTTGATGTGTGGAACTGTTACGAAGTTTCGTTTCTGATAGATAACGGTTTGCCGGTTTCACGTATGCTAAAACTGATTTATTCGTCTGACAGCAAGTACCTTGTTGAGTCGAAGTCATTGAAATTATATCTCAATGCTTTCAATATGGATCGATTCGGAAAAACGGTGGCTGAAGCCGAAAAGCGTGTTTTAGATATGATTTCAAAAGAGTTGGTTAGTTTGCTTGAAACAGATGTTCAGATCGTTTTATTTAATAACAAAAGCGAAGCAAAACAGGCTTTTTCTTCTATTAAAACTGATTTAAGTGATTTAATCCCGATAGAAAAACAAGAATCAATCGTTTTTTCACGCTTCAAAGAATCGCCTGATTTGCTTCACAGTCAGCTGACTGAAACAATTTACGAATACGCTTTTCATACCGATTTATTACGTTCCAATTGCCGCGTAACCAATCAACCTGATTGGGGCGATATTTTTGTCCGACTAACTACGAAGCATGAAATTGATTTAAGCTCCATCATGGAATACTTAGTTTCTTTCCGTAGGGAAAACCATTTTCACGAAGAAGTGGTGGAAATGATTTACAAACGTTTTTGGGATATTTTCAGTCCCCAAAAACTGATGGTGGCAGCCATGTATACTCGTCGCGGTGGTATTGATATTAATCCGATGCGTGCTTCACATGCCGAATTATTGGACGAAATATTGATAAGCAATATTTATAGAGTGGAGAAGACGTTAAGACAATAACTTTGTTATTGTAGAACTTTTGATTTGGTGTGATTTGACTAATTTGCGTTCAAAAATCAGATTCAAAGGTTGTAAAAACCAAAAAAGAATGTATCTTTGCACCCGCATTACAGCAAGCGGCTGTGGCGTAATTGGTAGCCGCGCCAGACTTAGGATCTGGTACCGAGAGGTGTGTGGGTTCGAGTCCCTTCAGCCGCACGAAAAATCCCGATAATCTAACGATTGTCGGGATTTTTATTATAAACAGGTCATGAAACGAAAGGCAACGATGAATTAGTGAAATATTAAATACTTTTCCCGTCGCAGGGGTGCTATGGTGAACGCAACTCCAAGTCGGGTTCATGATTATAACTTGTTATTATATAACCAATCCTGTCTTTAGTATTTCACTTAAAAAGCCGGTTTCATCCCGATTTTTCTCAATTAAAATTGGTTCAATTCTATTGTCAATTTCTCTTCTGAGTTTCCAAAGAAGTGGAGCATACGTAAAGAAATCCTGATCAATCGAATTGACTACAATTGCCACATCAATATCACTCTCTTCTTTTTGAGTACCTTTTGCATAGGAACCATAAAGCACTATCTGATCAATATCAAAATATTTTGATACAAGTAGTTTATAATTTATCAGTTTGTCTATAATTTCTCTGTTATCCATGTCTGTAGGTCTTTGGTGTTTCGCAAAATTGATTGACATCTCTCTTTGGTCAGACTTTTCATTAATCGTTCTTTATGTGAAGGATAACGTGCTTCTATATTTAATGGTTCAAGGATATCAATGAAATCTTTTAGTTCTTCCGGCAATATGTCATAAATATTGGCTTTGTTAGCCAGATAGGTTAAACTATGAGTGAATGGTGCAGGTTCAGTATTGAAAGCATTAAAATAAGCTTTTAATATTTTCTCAATGGTTTGATGACACATAAACCCAACGTATAAATATCTGCCGGTCTGCATCATGGCTAATGCTGTATCGTAATCATATTCCGATAATTCAGCCCAATACTTTACTTTTTCATTCATTACGAATAGTTTACTCAATTTGAATGCAAATATACAACCTACTGTTGTAATTGACACCAAAATAGTTAGAATATTGCTTGTTAATACCAAACAATACACAATCGGCTGAACTTCTTTACAGAAATTCAACCGATTGTTTGTTATTGAGTATAAATGTTGTTTGTTATCGGATTAAAAACCTGCCTGCCGCAGGCAAGTCCTCATAGTACAAATGGTGGGATTAAAAAGAAAATCCCACCAACCAGTGCCAAACTTTGCACTTTTAATTAAGGATATATCCGACTCGACTGGTTGTGCGTGTATCCGACTTTGACTATTTTTCTTCCTTACCTTTTTTCAGTTCTTTGTTTTTCTTTGCTTCTGATAAGTAATTATCGGTGGATACTACTTTCTTTCCAGTCCTACTTTCCAGTTCTAGCCTTGCATTACCAGCAACGGCACCACCTTGTTTAGCTGCCTTTTTATTTTGAATAAATCCTTTGGGATTCTGTGTCTTTACAATTTCAGTTGTCGAAGCCTCTCCAAGCATTGAAAAAATTAATTCAAGGTCGGTCATGTGATCACGCAGATTCTGGCTTTTCAGTCCTTTGACTTTTTTATACTCAGAAGGTGTCAACCCGAAAGTTGCTTTTGAAATCTCTGCTGTGAGTATGGAATATTCTATTTGTTCCTTTACACCTCTGTTTTTCCATTCTTCTGTCAACTCCTCGCGAATAGCAATGCTTCGCATTCGCTTTTCAATCCAGTCGTCAGAATAGCCTTTAAGTTTATAAAGTTCTCTCGCTCTCTGAGTTGCCAATTCCGGGTTCTCAATTTCATCTAATCGGTCTGAACCCACTTGTGCCAACCAAAGTTTAAAAGGCTCAGCTTTCGGTGAGGGAATAGACTGTATAATACGTAAAAGTCCTTTAGCACTGGCACAATTCAGCTTTTGTTTGCCACCAATAGTGTCGACTGAAAGGGGGGTGACAAATTGTCCCCACCCTTTGGAAAGTTCCTCGTCACGCTTACGCATTTTTTTGAGATAATCGCTAGGGTTAGGTGTGTCGGTTAAAACCGAAACAACATCAGCTACAACGAAATACCATTTTCCGTCGGTTTCATTCCAAACCGTTCTGATCTGTTTGCTCTCAAATAATTTAATATTGCTCATTTTCTTTTTTCTTGAAATTCAAAGATACTCAATTAACCTGATTTGAGAAACTCAAAAAAAATGAGACCTCTGTATTTACAGGTTTGTAAAATACTTAACCAAACGAGATAATCAGACATCCCTTTTTCTTCCCGTTGTTTTTTTAAGTAAGATTACAAATCCCACCAACCAGTGCCAAACTTTGCACTTTTAATAAACATATCCGCAAGGACAGGTGACTTGTGCTGTAAAGGATTTAAGTTTGCAACTTAATAAATATCAGTTATAAACTTCTTTTATTTCCAGTCCAAGTTACGACTTCGTCTAAACTTGAACTATTCAATGTGAGCAATCAATCTTGGACTTCAAAGAGTTGCAAACCCGCGATAGCATGGGGTTCCTGATTTTATAAATTTGGACGAAAGGGGACTTACTCAGCCAATTATTAATTATTTCATCGATTGATAAATCACCTCTTGTATCTTGGTTCGTATACCCATTTTAGCCAGTTTATTTACCCCGTCATGGGGATAAGTACGATTGCTTAAGAAAACATAGACCAACTTGTTAACCGGATCTACCCAGCAACATGTACCGGTATAGCCGGTATGTCCATAAACTGCCGACGGTGCGGAAATACAACACGGACTGTGCAATGGATTTGTAGGAACAGGTTTGTCATAACCCAGGCCACGTCGTCCACTTGCTGAAGTGGTAGTTGTAAAGAGCCTGCATGTTTCTGCGCTAAAGTACCGTTTCCCATCCATCTCGCCATTATTGAGTAACATCTGATACACTGTTGCAACATCCCGCGCCGTAGCAAATAAACCGGCATTACCCGACACTCCACCCAAAAGGGCGGCATCCGGATCGTGCACATAACCTTGTATTACTCCGTAACGCAAGAAATCAGTTTTCAACGTAGGTGCAATATCTTCCTTTTTATGCGTTCGCAAAGGCAGATAAGCCGTATTGTTTAGTTTCAGTGGTGTATAGAATTCATTGTCCAGGAACACATCCATAGCGGTACCGCTAATCGCTTCCGCAATCTCTTTCAACAGAATAAAGTTCAGGCAACTATAAAGATAAGTCTTGCTTCCAAGGCGTGTGCCGGCTATCATCTGCATGGCTGCCTGATGAAATCGATTATGCATATAGAAGCTGTCCGATACCTGCGATTGAAATTCAACCGAAGGAATTTTGGACACCCAGTCTTCTTTGTATTTATAGGTAGAACTACTACTACCCATTCGAACAGTATGCGTCGTGTCTTTTGTTGAGGCTAAGAAAGACGGAGTGTTATTTTTCTCAACTGCCAGTCGGTAGAATGGAAGTCCTGCCGGTAATCCCGATTCATGAAACAGCAGTTCCGTTATCGTTATGTTTTCTTTATCCGTGCCCCGAAGGAAAGTAAGATACGCGGATGCTTTATCGGTCAGTTTGAGTTTGCCGTTGTCGTAAAACTTCATGATAGCCAGCAATGTTCCTGTAGTCTTCGAAAGGGAAGCCAGATCATACATAGTGGTTGGTTTCACCTTTTGCACTGCCTCGTATGTGTAGTTTCCAAAACACTTATCATAAATCGGTTTACCTTCTTTCATAATCAATACCTGACATCCGGGGAAAGCCCTGGCCTCAATGCCATCCTTTACAATAGAATCAATGTGGGCCAACCTTACAGAACTCATCCCAACATCGTTGGGTGAATAAAGAACAGGAGCAGTTGGGTTGATGGTGTCTCTTTCTGTGGTAGAGAAAGCACCATTCGCTGGGGCATGGGCAAAAAAGTTATTCCCTGCCTGATTCATCAGGATGATGGAAAATAAAAAGACGAGTAATATTGTTAGTTGTTTTTTCATGGTTAACGTTTAACCCTGGTTCAACGTAGATACTCAAATTCAAATACCGGAAAGCAGTATTAATTTCGCACCAAAATTAACGAATTAAAACGACATAAACAAATTATAAATAAATTATGCACTGAAATAATCGGAATCATCAACATCATTCATTTTGTTATGCTTATTCAACAAAATTCAGTACTTTTGTATTCATAATAAAATGAGCAGATAAGAGCAAAAAAATCATTTATCGAAAAATAAAAATGGAAAATCAAGACAACCAATTAAACATCGAACTTTCGGCTGAGATTGCAGAAGGAATTTATTCAAATCTAGCTATTATTTCACATTCAACTTCGGAATTTGTTATAGATTTTATCCGTATTATGCCTGGAACTCCCAAAGCGAATGTAAAATCGCGTATTATTCTGACTCCCGAACACACAAAGCGTTTGCTGTTTGCACTTCAGGAAAATATAGGAAAATATGAAGCTCAGAATGGTAAAATTAAAGTTCCCGATAACGGATTTGTACCACCCGTACCTATGGCTTTTGGCGGGGGAGAAGCCTAAATCAAGCCCCCTAAATCCCCCATTGGGGGACTTAAAGAGCGAATTTCAGTTTTTGAAATTCGCTCTTTTGTTTGAGATTATTTGGCAATCAGAAACTCAACCGGAACATTTAGCCGTTGACTCCAGGCAACTTCATTATGTTCAGCTTTGTCGTATACTTTTGACATATAATTGTTTTCAGTAAATCCTTTTCCTTTGGCAATCAGATCTACAAATGATTGTGTCATTTCAAATGTTTTATCACTTTCTCCGGTGCCATAATCCATGTAAATTTTATGACCCATCGGTGAAGCCAGATTGTGTTTTAAGTATTCGAAAGTGGCTGTTGGAATTTCGTAGCTTGGTTCAATCTGGCTCAGCCAGGCAGTTGACATACAAGCCACTCCGCCAAAAATATCGGGATATTCTGAAATAGCATAAATCGAAATAAGTCCACCCATGCTTGAACCTATCATAAAAGTATAGTCTTTATCATTTTTGGTCGAAAAGTTTTTATCAACATAAGGCTTGAGCTCTGTAACCACAAATTTCAGATAGTTATCTCCATTTGCCAATTTGCCATTGCAGTATTTCTCCGAAAGTTTTGCTTTCGTTTTTTCATCCAACTGATTGAAAATTCTGTTGGGGAAATACTCCGAAATCCGCTCTGCCCCATTATTCCAGATACCTACAACAATACATTCTTCAATTTTCTTTTCACGAATGAGTTGTGAGAATACTTCATCCGCTTTCCATTCCTTTTTATTCCATGTTTGTGTGCTGTCGAAAAGCATTTGACCATCATGCATATAAACAACATTATATTTTTTATCCATTCTGTATCCCTCCGGCAACCAAACATCCACATTTCGGGCAACTACAAAATGTGACTTGAAATTTTCAATTCGTTTGATGCTTCCCGATGAAACTTTCGGGATGTTTTGAGCAAAAGCTAAGCTTCCAAAAAGAAAAATCAAAATAAATAATAGTTTATTTTTCATGTTGTCAAGAATTATTTGGATACTAAAACTGAATAACCCCAGGGTTTTAATTTGTAATTATTTTCTTTGTTTAGAGTGATTTTTTCACCCAGATAATTGTTGAAATTACCTGAAATTTCATCGTTCATTTTAAATGTTTGTTCTTTTTCCGAGAAATTGAACAAACACAACACTTTGTTTTCATCTTTTTGACGAATGAAAGTCAAAATTGATTCCGGATCTGTATTTTTCAATATCACAAAATCACCTCCATAATTCAAATTCCAAAGTGCCTTGTTGTCTTTTTTCAATTGGTTCAATTTCGAAAGAAGCTCTTTTCTTTCAAACTTTCCAAACCCAACGGTGTCTTTATCAAAGAATTTGAGTCGTTTTTTCAACGGTTCTTCTTGCCCTGAGTAGGTCAATGGCATACCCGGAACTGTATAAATCAATACATTAAAGGCGTCGACAGCTTTTTCTCCCAATCTTTCATATTCGCTTCCATCCCAGGTATTTAAGTCATGATTAGTTATAAATTGCATTCTCAGGTCTTCCGATTTGAATTTTTTATTTTCATCAGCAAAATGCTTAACAAGCGAAGTTACATTCATTTTTCCTTTGGCAATAGCATTAATGGTATCTTTCAACGGCCAGTCATAAGTCATATCAAAAGCATTGTGAATTATCGGCTCGCCTGCTTCGGCAAGGAAAAAGCAATTTGGTTTCAACTCATCAATCGCTTTGCGGGCATGAATCCAGAAACTTATTGGAATCATTCCGGCAACATCACACCTAAAGCCGTCAATATCCGTGTTTTTTACCCAATAAGACATGGCGTCAATCATTGCTTTACGCAATTCAGGTTTATCATAATTCAAATCAGCCGTATCGTGCCAATCAGTTCCCGCTGGAATTATTATATTGCCCAAACTGTCTTTCGTGTACCAATCGGAATGATCTTTCATCCACACATTGTCCCACGAAGTATGATTTGCCACCCAGTCAATAATTACATGCATTCCCAGTTTATGAGCTTCACTTACCAGATTTTTAAAATCTACTTCTGTTCCAAATTCAGGATTAATTGCCGTATAATCTTTAATTGAATAATAACTTCCGAGCGAACCTTTACGGTTTTTAACGCCAATAGGGTTAATTGGCATCATCCAGATAATATCAACGCCCATTTCTTTCAATCGTGGCAATTGTTTTTGAAAAGCTGCGAATGTGCCTTCTGGCGTATATTGACGGGTATTTACCTCGTAAATGTTGGCGCTTTTGACCCATTCGGGCATCGATTTTTTATACGCAATAGAATCCATCAGGTTTTCCGTTTTGCCCGATTGATTTTTACAGGAACTTAATGATCCTGAAACGATAATTGCCAAAATTAAAATGGAAATAACGGGAAGAATAAGTTTTTTCATATTAAAAACAATTTAAGGGTTTATAAATAAGGATTTTAATGTGTTTCTAAAATTAATACAGATTCTCTTGGAACAGTAAAGTTAGTTTTCAAATCGTACGTTTTTCCGGTCATTACATCCGTTCCTGACGTTTTGTTTTCCAGACTTTCTGCATAACGATCGATTTTTAAAGTTTGATCGGTTTCATTATTATTGAGAATTACCATGATTTTTTCCGAATCGTTGTAACGGAAATAAACGTACACATCATTTTCAGGGACGTAATGAGTCAGTAATCCGTTGTGAATAACGGTTTTATTTTTACGCCAATTGAGTAATTTGGATAAGAAATTAAAATACTCATTCTGTACCGGAGTTCTCCCTTTTGACGAAAAAGCATTGATGGAATCAGTTGGCCAACCACCCGGGAAATCGCGCCGGATGTCACCGTCACCTTTGCCTTTGTTGCCGCTCATACCAATTTCCGAACCATAATAAATTTGCGGAATACCGCGTGTGGTCATCAAAAACGACATGGCCATTTTGTATTTTGTCAAATCGTTGTTTAATAGATAATTATAGCGTTGTGTGTCATGGTTTTCAGGAAAAATTAGCAAGTTGTTTATATCGGCATACAAATAATCGTTGGCAACTGTATTGTAAAGTCTATTCATGCCAACATCTTCCCATGGTTTTCCATGTTCATTAAAGCAACTTGAAAGTGCTTTTTGCAAAATAAAATCCATAACAGTCGGAAGGTTGGAATTGTATTTCAAGGCATTAACTGCATCTTTTTGCCAAAAAGCAATATCCTGCGAACTATAAAGCCAGGTTTCGCCCATAATATTGAAATGCGGATATTCGTCAGTAATTGCTTTCGCCCATTGTGACATGGCATCGCGGTCGTTGTAAGTATAAGTGTCCATGCGGATTCCGTTTAAATTGGCATATTCAATCCACCAAATTGAATTTTGAATGTAATACGTCCAGAAATAGGTGTTTTGTTGGTTCATATCGGGCATTGTTTCTGAAAACCAACCATCGGTAAAAATCTTTTTATCGACGTTGGATGCATGAGTATCTTTTATTGTACATGCCTTATGATTGGTGCGAGTGAATTCAGACCATTGATGAATCCAGTCCTCAAAAGGCAAATCATTCATCCACCAAGCCCATATTCCACAGTGGTTCGAAACCATATCCATAATCATTTTCATGCCTTTTTGATGCGAAGCTTCGACGAAATTGGCATAATCGTCGTTGCTTCCAAATCGGGGGTCAATTTTGTAATAATCACTTATTGCATAACCGTGGTAAGTTGCTCTGCTGTAATTATTTTCCTGAACCGGTGTGCACCAAATAGCAGTAGCGCCAAGTTCCTTGATATAATCCAAATGATCCTGAATTCCTTTTATATCGCCACCATGTCGTCCGTAATCAATGCTCCGGTTCATTTTTTCGGGTTGCGAATCAATGTTATCGTTTTTTTGATCGCCATTGGCAAATCGGTCAGGCATGAGCAGATAAATCACATCCGAACTGTTGAAACCTTCCCGTTGAGCTGAATTCGATCGACGATTTTTCAGTTCATAGGTAAATGAAAGGTCTGTTTTATCAGGTTGTTTCAGCAGAATATCAAATTTCCCGGCTTTGACAGTTTTTTGATTAATTTCCAGTGTTACAAATAAATAGTTGGGACTGCAAGGTCGGTTTACTTTCAGAATTTTTACACCGGGATATTGAATTTCCACTTTACGATTGCAGATTTCAGAACCGTGTATTAATAACTGTAATTGCGGATTTTTCATCCCAACCCACCAAAAAGCAGGCTCAACGCGTTCAATTTGAGCGGAAAGATTTAAGGTTAGAAATGAAAGTAAAAGAAATAATGTATTTTTCAACATAACGGTTGGATTTTATTTTTTGAAGGTTATTTGTCGATTATTGGTTTTCCCTCTACAAAATTAATGTAAAATCTCTCAAAAACAGATTGAATAATCAACTGTTTAAATCTATTTTTTTGCAAACGATTGCAATTTGGTAATTAACGGGTCAATCTACCTTTGAATTGTTCCATTTTCAAATTCAGAACTTAATTAACGAAAAAATTTATTCTCAATTTTATTGAAACTGATTCCTGTAAAATTGGAATTTGTTGATGCTTATAGGTTCGATATTGATATTAATTTCGGAAACTGAAACTGGAATTAGACTCAGAATCTGTCTTTTATCGGGCATGGAAACAAGTTTTGTGATTTCAACCTGTGCAATTCCGGCACGAATAAAATCAAGTTGTTTAGCAGCCGAATACGAAAGATCAATCATTAACCTGCGTTGCTGCGGACCGCGGTCTGTCACTTTTACAATTACTTCATTGCCGTTTTTTGGATTTCGGACTTTCAGAATTGTGTCGAACGGGTAAGAGCGATGGGCACAAGTCAAACTGTCCGGATGATATTTTCCACCATCTGAAGTACGATGTCCATATAATTTTTTGCTATAAAAAGAGGCATTGCCAATTTGTTGAGCCTGAACTAAACTATTGAATATGAGAATAAAGAACAAAAGAATTCGAAGCATTATTTTCATGGTAGCTTGCGTTTATATTACAAATATAGCTAAATAAACTGTATGATTTAGTTTGTTTCTTTTGTTTTAACTTTTTGAAGCAAATAAACAAATTTAAATTTTGAATTTAGACCTAAGATACCTAAGATTCTGGATTTTAAAATAGAATTTACCGGATTGCTAAATTCAACAAAAAATTGTACCTTTGTTGTTCCAAAAAACCAGCTTATCATTATGAGCCACACCGACCAACAATTTGACCAGGTTGCAGCCATTTGCCGCGATATTTTCCTCAAAAAAATGAAAGATTACGGTGCTTCCTGGCGTATTTTGCGTCCACAATCGGTTACCGATCAGATTTTTATCAAAGCCAATCGTATCCGAAGCATCGAAACTAAAGGTGTTTCGAAAGTGGATGAAGGAATTCGTTCAGAGTTGATTGCCATTGTCAATTACGGCATTATAGGTTTAATTCAACTGGAATTGGGTTGTTCGGAAACCGACGATTTGAGTTATGAACGAGGAGTAGAACTTTACACAAAATACTTGCTCGAAGCCAAGAAATTAATGATGGATAAAAATCACGATTACGACGAGGCTTGGCGAACGATGCGCATTGAATCATACACCGATTTAATCCTGATGAAAATTTACCGTACAAAGCAAATCGAAGATAATCAGGGAAAAACATTGATTTCGGAAGGAATTAATGCCAATTATTTTGATATGATTAATTACGCGGTTTTTGGACTGATAAAAATGGAAGAAGCCGTTGACAATTAATATTATAATTACCAATAAAATACGAATATGAATATGAATAAAACATCCAAAACTATAGGGAATCTATCTTTACAAATCGGTCGAATTTTATTTGGTGCTGTATTTGTTTTCTCAGGCTTTGTTAAAGCGATTGATCCACTGGGTTTCACCTATAAAATTGAAGATTACCTTCGTGCTTTCGGTGGTTTTTTTGAAACGTTGGCTGATTATGCTTTTCCTCTTGCCATTGCCCTTTCAACACTGGAACTGCTTATTGGCCTGAATATGATCTTTAAGATTCAGCTTAATCTGACACGAATTGTCGCTTTGCTTTTTATGTTGGTAATGACGCCGTTAACTTTGTATCTCGCAATCAAAAATCCTGTGACCGATTGTGGGTGTTTTGGTGATGCGCTGATAATAAGTAATTGGGCTACATTTTTTAAAAATCTGGTATTAATTAGCATCGTTATTTTGATGATCATTTATCATAAGAAGTTTAAAGCATTTCTTTCTTCGAAAATTCAGATTTATGCTAGTTTGATATTTATTGCAATTGGAATCTCGTTATCAGTTTATAGTTACCACCATTTGCCCATGATTGATTTCTTACCCTATAAAATTGGAGTAAATATCCCAAAAAACATGGAAATTTCTGATAATGCACCTAAAGATGAATATAAAACCACATTTATATACGAAAAAAACGGTGAGCAAATGGAATTTACACTCGAAAATTACCCGAAGAATGATTCTAATTGGGTGTTTGTTGATCAAAAATCGGAGTTGGTAAAAAAAGGTTATCGAGCTCCAATTCATGATTTTAGTATAATGAATGCGCAATTTGATGATATAACTCAGGAAGTTTTATCTTTTCCGGGGAATACCTATTTGTTGATAATGTATGACCTGAATCTGACATCGAAAGAAGGTGCTATAAAAGCCGAAAAAATATATCAAAAAGCCATTAAATCGGGAGATAAATTTTATGCCCTTACCGCTTCATCAGACGAAGATGTTCAAAAATTTGTTGACAATACAAACGTTACTTATCCTTTCTGGAAAACTGACCCAACGACATTGAAAACCGTTATTCGTGGAAATCCGGGGTTAGTGTTGCTGAAAAAAGGAACGATAATAGGGAAGTGGAACTGGCGGGATTTCAAAATTGATTAAAAAACAAACTATTATAAAGATAAAAAAAGATGAGAAAAAACATTGTTGCAGGAAACTGGAAAATGAACAAAACCCTGCAGGAAGGGTTGGCACTGGCAACCGAATTAAACGTTGCATTGGCAAAAGCAAAACCAAATTGTGAAGTAGTAATCGGGACTCCGTTTATTCATTTGGCAAGTGTGGTTGCAGCTATCGACACTAAAAAGATCCATGTAGCTGCTCAAAACTGTGCAGACAACGATTCGGGTGCATATACCGGAGAAGTAAGTGCAGCCATGATAAAATCGACGGGTGCAGAATATGTAATCCTCGGACATTCCGAACGTCGCGGATATTATGGCGAAACAAGTGATATTCTGTACGATAAAGTAGCTCTTGCTCTTACTAACGGATTGACTCCGATTTTTTGCTGCGGCGAAGCGCTGGAAGTTCGTAATGCCAACGAACAAAATGCTTTCGTGAAAACTCAACTCGAAGAAGCAGTGTTTAATTTGAGTGTAGATGATTTCAAAAAAATAGTAATTGCTTACGAACCGATCTGGGCTATCGGTACTGGTGTAACCGCTACGACCGAACAGGCTCAAGAAATGCTTGCTTTTATCCGTAGTTTAATTGTAAGAAAATTCGGAAAAGAAATAGCTGAAAACACTTCAATTCTTTACGGTGGTAGCTGTAATGCTAAAAACGCTCCCGAATTGTTTGCTCAACC
Organism: Paludibacter sp.; assembly: GCA_017882285.1. Taxonomy (GTDB): domain Bacteria; phylum Bacteroidota; class Bacteroidia; order Bacteroidales; family Paludibacteraceae; genus Paludibacter. The sequence goes on from JADGPS010000010.1 coordinate 39,639, forward strand.
TGATATCGACGGAGGTCTTATTGGTGGTGCTTCGTTGAAAGTGGCTGACTTCAAAGCGATTATTGATGCATTTTAAAATTAGTTGATTAGTTAATCAGTTGATTCTGTTAACTGGTTAAAAAAATATTAGAATCCTGTAAAACACGTTTACAGGATTTTTTTTGTACTTTTGTGTGGACAAAATATAAAGAATTACAATCAACTTATTCTCCAATCAACCAAATTGTTACTCAAGTTATACGATACCAATCCAAATCCGGCACAGATAAGGCATATTGCAGAAGTCTTGCGGAATAAGGGAATCATCATTTTCCCCACGGATGGCGTATATGCTTTTGGTTGCGATATTTTTAATGCAACAGGAGTAGAGTTTATTGCTAAACTAAAAAATCACGATTTAAGTAAATTGAATCTGTCTTTTGTTTGTTGCGAGATGAGCCAAATCAGCGAATATGCTAAAATGGACGATGTGGATTTTAAACTGATGAAGAAAAATTTGCCTGGTCCGTTTACTTTTATTCTGAACGGTAGCAGCAAACTCCCTAAACTTTTCAAAAATAAGAAAACTGTCGGTATTCGTATGCCAAATAATCCTATCGCACTTGAAATTGTTCGTGAATTGGGAAACCCCATGATGACCAGCTCTATTTTTACTGACGAAGATACCACAGAATACATTACCGATCCTGAACTGATTGAAGAAAAATATGGTAATCAGGTTGATTTGGTTATCGATGGCGGTTTTGGCGGAGTACTACACTCCACCATTGTGGATTGTACCGAGGACGAACCGGAAATAGTACGTGAAGGAGCCGGAGAATTACAGTGAGTTGTCTGTTAAAGAAATCCCACGCTGATTTTTTTCTGCTTTTATCTGCTCAATCTGAGGAAAGTTAGCACTCAATTTTCTTTCTCCAAATACACCGTTTGTGTAGGATAAGCAAATTGCAGTCCGGCTTCATTAAATGCTCGGAGTATTTCTGTGTTTACTTGTGAGGGAGTTTCCATGACGTCTGCATTTTTTCTGATAAAATACACAAAAGTGATTATCAGCGCATAATCTGTGAAATCGGTAAATGCCACGGTTATATCTTTCGGATCAACATTACGAACTTTATCTGGCATGTTTTTTAATATTTCCATGGCCTCATTCATTTTTTCGGGCGTAGTGTTGTATGTCAAGCCCAGCTTCATAAGCACGCGGCGCATAGGTTCCTCGGAAATATTCTCCACCGAAGCTTCCACAATTTTGTAGTTTGGAATGGTTACCAACCGTTTTTCCAAAGTACGGAGTCGGGTGCTGCGAATACCAATATCTTCTACAAATCCATCAAAATTATCTACTTTAATGCGATCACCAATACGGAAAGGACGATCGGTAAAAATAGTGATACCTCCGAAAATATTTTTAATGGTGTCTTGCGCAGCCAACGCAAATGCCAAACCTCCAATACCAAGTCCGGCAATAAGCGTTGCAACATTTACACCCACATTATTGAGAGCCATCACGATGCCGAGAGCCCAAATAATAGTCAGAGCAGTCTTACGGATTATGGACATTAAGTGGGTGTCAAGTCGTTTATAAGTATTCTTATCGGCTTTAGGAACAAGGTATTCTTCGATTAGAGCATTTATCAGTCGAGCTACAAACCAGGTAATATTCAAAACGGTAAGAATCTTATACGATTTAGCAATCACACTTTCAACATGAATGCCTAAGTCTAATCGACGAGCTGCAAACCATATAGCGGCAAGTGCTATTCCCAACAATACCGGTGCCTGAAGCATCTTAAAAAGAATATCGTCGAGCTTGTTTTTTGTTTTGGCAGTGAATTTTTGAATGACATGCTTGTTCAACACTATAATTATCTTATTGAGTATCATTGCACCGACGATAATAATCAATGATATCATCCAATTGTGGAGCGTGTTTCCGTAAAATGTTTGTTCGAGCATAAATTCAGTTATCAGTGAACAGTTATCAGTGAACAGTTGTTAATCGTCAATTGAAAAAGCTATTGCATCACTCGGCATGCGCCAATCGCCACGCGGTGACAGGTTTATTGATCCAACTTTTGGTCCGTCGGGAATGCAGGATCTTTTGAATTGTTGCGCAAAGAACCGACGCAGAAAGGTTTTCAACCATTTTTCAATTACTTCATCTTCATAGAGTCCTGAAAATGCGCTTTTTGCTAAGAAAAGTATTTTTGTCGGGCTGAAGCCAAAACGAACCATATAATAAAGGAAGAAATCGTGCAATTCGTATGGTCCAACAATGTCTTCTGTTTTTTGGGCAATATCACCATTTTGGTCAGCAGGAAGCAATTCCGGACTAACGGGAGTTTCAAGCACATCGTGCAGAATTTCTTCTGAAGCTGAATCTAATTGATGAGTTGCCCAATCAACTAAATACCGCACCAATGTTTTTGGAACGCCTGAGTTTACCGCGTACATCGACATGTGATCGCCATTATAAGTTGCCCAACCCAATGCCAATTCCGACAAATCTCCGGTTCCAATCACCAGTCCATTGTGTTTGTTGGCAAGGTCCATCAGAATTTGTGTACGTTCACGCGCTTGCGTATTTTCGTAAATCACATCGTGCTGGTTCGGATTGTGGTTTATGTCTTTGAAATGCTGCAAGCAAGCGTCTTTTATCGAGATTTCGAGCATGGTAATGCCCAATGACTTCATCAGGTTTACGGCATTATTGTAGGTTCTATTAGTGGTTCCGAATCCGGGCATAGTAATGCCAATAATACGTTTGCGGTCGAAACCCAGTTTATCAGCTGTTTTAACGCAAACTAATAAAGCAAGCGTTGAATCCAATCCGCCTGAAATTCCCACAACAACGGTTTCTGCTTGGGTATGTTTCCACCTTTTTGCCAATCCGCCCACTTGTATCGAGAAGATTTCTTCACAGCTGGCATCACGATTCTTTATTGGTGGAACAAACGGATGTTTATCAAATTTGCGTTTAAGTTCAAAATGTATGAAGTGTGCATCTTCCAGTTTTACAGTGCGATAAACACGATTCGATTTGTCGGTGATATAGTTGGTGTTTCGCAAACGGTCGGCCTGAAGTCGTTCAATATCAATGTCACTCACAATCAGTTGCGGTTCAAATGAGAAGCGTTCAGACGAAGCTAACATTTTACCATTTTCGGCAATGAGTCCGTTTCCTGCATACACCACATCAGTAGTCGATTCACCGTTACCTGCCGAAGCATACACATAACCTGCAATGCAACGAGCAGATTGTTGTTCAATGAGTTCACGTAAATATTGATGTTTGCCAATTAGTTCGTTGGTGGCCGAAAGGTTGAAAATAATATCGGCACCATGTAATACATGTTGTGAACTGGGCGGAATGGGAACCCACAGGTCTTCGCACAATTCAATCCCGAACGAAAACTTTCCATCTCCGAAAAGCAAATCCGTGCCGAATGGAACATTTTCACCTGAAAGAATTATATTTTGTATGCTTGAATCAGTTGCCGAAGCAAACCAGCGTTTTTCATAGAATTCGTTGTTATTTGGTAAATGTGTTTTTGGAACAACACCCAGAACATGTCCGCCTTGCAGCACAACAGCTGCATTGAAAAGTTGACTTTGAATGTGAACAGGCATTCCGACTATGATTACGGATGTAGTTGAAAAAGTCAACATTTGTAACTCATTCAGCGCTTTTTCGGAATCATCAAGGAGTTGTTGCTGAAAAAATAAATCAGCACAAGTGTAACCGGTAACCGACAATTCGGGGAAACAAATAACCTGCACCTTTTCTGCTTCACCCTGACGAACCAAATCAGCCATTTTAGAAACATTAAAAGCACAATCGGCAACCCGAAGTTCGGGAATGGCTGCAGCTACACGTACAAATCCGTTATTCATATTGACCCCCAACCCCTAAAGGGGAGTTAAATTAGTATTATTTTTTTTTAGTCAGAAAGATGTCTTCAAGCCCCTTTAGGGGTTTGGGGCACATTATCTTTTATTTTTTCCATATCACTCAGATAAATTTCGAGGGACTTGGCAGAAATCTGAATTTCCCAGACTGAAAGGGCAAGTGAAATGATTAATAATACCAAAGCCAGCCCAAAAATATAAGCCGAAATCACTTGTAATCCAACATAAATCAAAAACATGGTGGCTACACAAAGAAGCAAACTGCCAACGCCTAACATCTGCATGTTTTTGGTCAGATAAAGTCGTTTGCGGAGATTCATAATTTGAGCATGTGTCAACGCTGAACGGTCTTCCATATATCTATCTTTCAGTGTGCGCACCAATTGAGCATACGATAAAAACCTGTTTGTATAAGCCAGTAACAACAGCGATATGGCCGAAAACAAAAAGGTTGGCGTAATGAGTGTTAGTTCTTGCATCTTTATACGAATTAATAACGAATTATACGAATTTCTTATGACCAAATCAACAAATTAACTTTTTTCACACGCAATGTGCCGGATCATCAACATGATTTTTCATCATCGTCGCAACCTGCCGTCCAAGTTCCAGACAGGCCTGATAATTGTCCTTTTTCAAACCTTGTTTTTCATCAACCGAAATTTCAGCTGTTTCCCATTTCATTGTTTCAACAAACGTAGTCAAACGCTTTACTGCTGCGCTTGCCCATGTAAATGAGCCGAAACAACCAAAAACGCGATTTTTTACTCCACGGATTTCAATTTTACGTAGCAATGAATCAATTTCGGGGTATAATTCGTTGCAATATGTCGGACTACCAACTATTAAGCCTCTGTATTTGAATATGTCACGAATTATATAGGATGAATCTGTTTTGGAAACATTATGAACAACAATATTTTTAATTCCGCCTTCTGACAATCCCTGAGCCACAGTTTCTGCCATTAATTCTGTATTTCCATACATCGAACCATATACAATCACAACTCCTTCTTTGCCTTGATAGCGGCTAAGTTGATCGTAAACGTCAACCACTTCAGAAATATTTTCCTTCCAAACCGGACCGTGTGTGCTGCAAATAACCTGAAAATCGACAGACTTTAGTTTTTGTAATGCTTTTTGCACCGGAGAACCGTATTTTCCTACTATATTGGCGTAGTATCGCACCATTTCGTCCCAATATCTGTCAATATTCATATCGGCATCCACAATGGCACCGTCCAACGTTCCAAAAGTGCCAAATGCATCACCCGAAAAGAGAATTTTTTCAGTTTGATCAAAAGTCATTATGGTTTCAGGCCAGTGAACCATGGGTGTAAAAATAAATTCCAGTTTATGATTCCCCAATTTTAATATTTCACCATCTTTTATTTCTAAGGTATTGTCGTCCAAGCCGTAAAAACCTTGTACCATGCTCAAGGTTTTACTGTTTCCAACAATTTTCATTTTTGGGAAATATTTCCGTATTAATCGAATTGAGCCGGAGTGATCAGGCTCCATGTGGTTGATAATTAGATAATCAAGAGGTTTTCCTTGTAATTGAGATTGTATTTTATCAATGAAAATATCACCAAAAGAGATGTCGACAGTATCTATAAGAGCCGTTTTTTCATCCATTATCAAATATGAATTATACGAAACACCGTTGGGAAGCGGAAGCATATTTTCAAATTTATGTTTTTGGCGATCATTCACCCCTACATAAAAAATATCTTTTGTAATTTGTTGATTTTTAAACATGTAAATAAATTATTCCGTTTTATAACTACTCTCTTTAAACGCTCAAACCTATACGTTTGTTTCTGACTGCAAAGATAAAATAATTTTAGCAATCCATGAAGTTTATTGTGTAATCGTTTAACTGTTTAACTGTTAAACAGTTGAAAAGTCAAACCCGAAATTTGAATTTGAAACAAAGAACCTTTGAAAGTTTTTCTTTACTTTTGCATGAAGAATTGATAGTCTTCTTAGTGCATAAAGTTTTTAAAGTACATAAAGTTTGAAAGTACATAAAGTTTAGATTCTTAACTTTATAAATTCTCTATTTAATAGCTTTTTACTTTATAAACTTTCAAACGTTTTCACTCATTACTGTTCACTGATAACTGAAAATATGATAGTTTGCATTGCCGAAAAGCCCAGTGTGGCGCGTGATATTGCTGAAGTTTTGGGCGCTAAAACCCGGAAAGACGGCTATATCGAAGGAAACGGATATCAGGTAACCTGGACTTTCGGCCATCTTTGTGGATTGCTCGAACCACATGAATATGCGCCGGAATGGAAAGCATGGGCGTTGAGCCACCTGCCAATGATTCCAGAGCGATTTGGAATAAAAGTAATGAACGACAGCGGAATACAAAAGCAATTCCATATTATTGAAACGTTGATGGCTAATGCAGATGAAGTAGTGAATTGCGGTGATGCCGGCCAGGAAGGAGAATTGATTCAGCGTTGGGTAATGCAAAAAGCTTTGTGTAAATGTCCGGTGAAACGGTTGTGGATTTCTTCACTAACCGAAGAAGCCATACGAGAAGGATTTACAAAACTTAAAGACCAAAAAGAATTTCAATCGCTTTACGAAGCGGGACTTTCGCGCGCCATTGGCGACTGGTTGTTGGGAATGAATGCCACACGTCTTTACACGTTGAAATACGGCAAAAACCGTCAGGTTCTTTCCATCGGACGCGTTCAAACACCAACCTTGGCATTGATTGTAAACCGTCAGTTGGAAATTGAACACTTCAAACCGGAAGCGTATTGGGAATTGAAAACCATTTATCGCGATACTGTTTTTTCAGCTTCCAAAGGTCGTTTTTCGAGTGTGGAAGAAGGAACAAATTTTCTGGAAACGGTAAAGAATGCCGATTTCTTTGTCACCGATATTTCCACCAAAAAAGGAACGGAATCTGCGCCACGACTGTTCGATTTAACTTCACTGCAGGTGGAATGCAATAAAAAATACGGTTATTCGGCCGACGAAACACTGAAAATTATTCAAAGTCTGTACGAAAAGAAAATAACGACCTATCCACGCGTCGATACCACGTATCTGACTGATGATTTGTATCCGAAAATTCCCGAAATTCTGAAAGGAATAAAAGATTACGAGCTACTCACTAAACCTTTGTTGGCTGGTAAATTGCCAAAAACAAAAAAAGTTTTTGATAATACGAAAGTCACCGATCATCATGCTATCATTCCTACCGGTGTGCATCCAACCGCTTTGACCGATCCTGAAAAAAAGGTTTTTGATATGGTAGCACGTCGGTTTATTGCCAACTTTTATCCTGAATGTAAAATTTCAACGACCACGGTGTTGGGTGAAGTGGAAAAAGTGGAATTCAAGGTGAACGGGAAACAAATTCTCGATCCGGGATGGCGCATTGTTTTCGAAAAAGGAGAAGATAAAGGAACAGGCGAAGGCACAGATAAAAGCGAAGGATCAGATACTGAAGAAAGCACATTGCCGATATTCGTAAAAGGAGAAAGTGGTACACACGAACCAACTTTAGCCGAGAAATGGACTTCGCCACCTAAACCATATACCGAAGCTACGTTACTGCGTGCGATGGAAACTGCCGGAAAACTGGTGGATGATGACGAATTGCGGGATGCGCTGAAAGAAAATGGTATCGGACGACCATCAACCCGTGCTGCCATTATAGAAACACTTTTCAAACGCGATTATATCCGTAGAGAAAAGAAAAATCTTATTGCGATGAATACCGGTGTGGAATTGATACAGATTATTCAGGAAGATTTGTTGAAATCAGCCGAACTGACCGGCCGTTGGGAAAAAAAACTCCGACAAGTAGAACGTGGTGAATATCAGGCAAAAGATTTTTTGGATGAACTGAAAGCGATGGTGACGCAAATTGTTTTTAACGTGAAGAGCGACAATAGAAGAACCACCCCAACCCCTCTCTCTGAAGAAAGGGGAACTGAGAGTTACGTTGGAAAAATTTGTCCGGTTTGTGGAAAAGGAATCCTTTTGAAAGGCAATTCGGCTTATGGTTGCAGCGAATGGAAAAATGGATGCAGTTACAGATTACCATTTTGATAAAAACTTATTTTTATATTTAACTGCCAATTGTCAACTATTAATTGTCAACTGAATTTTATGTATCTTTGCGCTTCGTTTTTTTTTGAAAGATAACTAATGACATATCAAACATATACTCTCTCCAACGGACTTCGAATCATTCATAAACCCGATCAATCGCCAGTGGCTTATTGCGGAATGGTGATAAATACCGGTTCGCGCGATGAAGCTGAAAATGAACAGGGAATGGCGCATTTTATTGAGCACATGTTGTTTAAAGGCACCGAAAAACGTCGTTCGGGTCATATTATCAATCGGTTAGAAAATGTGGGCGGTGAGTTGAACGCATATACTTCGAAAGAAGAAACGGTGGTGTATGCCGGCGTATTGAAGGAATATTTTGAGCGGGCAATGGAACTGGTTTCGGATATCGTTCTTCATTCCAATTTTCCACAAAAAGAGATTGAAAAGGAAGTTGTTATTATTCTTGATGAAATTCAATCGTACAATGACAGTCCTTCGGAATTGATTTTTGATGATTTTGAAGAGTTACTTTTTGATAATCACCCGATTGGACATAATATTTTGGGGAAATCGGAATTGTTAGAGAAATACAGTACCGACGATGCCTTCCGTTTTGTAAAAAAACAGTATCGACCAGAAGAAATGGTGTTTTTCGCGTTGGGCGATTTGGATTTCAAGCAATTGGTACGTTGGGCCGAAAAATATTTGAAAACTGAAAATAGAGAACCAAAAACAAGAATGCGAGTTTCGCCAACTTATTATCAACCAAATAAAAAAGAGATTAATAAGAATACGCATCAGGTTCATTTTATGATGGGTAACCGAGCGTACGATTTGTACCATCCGAACCGGATGGGAATGTATTTATTGAATAATATTCTCGGCGGGCCGGGAATGAACAGTTTGTTGAATTTATCATTGCGCGAAAAACACGGATTGGTTTACAATGTGGAATCGAGTTATCAGCCGTTTGTCGATACCGGCATGTGGAGTGTTTATTTCGGTTGTGATCCGGAGAATGTGAATCGTTGTGAGCAATTGGTTTACAATGAATTGCAAAAACTTCGCGAACAATTATTGCCTGAAAATGCATTGAAAAAATATAAATTGCAGTTGGTTGGTCAAATGGCTATTTCGTCCGAACACAAAGAAAATCTAGCGTTGAGTTTGGGAAAAAGTTTTCTCCATTACGGGAAAATTGATGATTTGGAAACTGTAAAACAAATGATTGAAGCTGTTACAGCTGAACAATTACAGCAAATTGCAAACGAAATTTTTAATCCGAAAGAACTTTCTGTATTGAAGTACGTTTAGACATGAATATTGAAGAATATATATTATTACATTCGGATGCAGAACCTGAATATCTTGCAAAAGTAAACCGAGCAACGCATTTGAAGTTGATTAATCCCCGCATGTGTTCCGGTCATTTGCAAGGAAGGGTTTTGAGCATGTTTTGCCATATGATTAAGCCAAAACGCGTGTTGGAATTGGGAACTTTAACAGGATACTCAGCGTTATGTATGGCCGAAGCTTTACCGGAAGATGCTGTTTTGCACACTATTGAATGTGATGAAGAACTGGAGGATTTTATACTTCAAAATTTTGCCGGTTCGGATCACGGATACAAAATAAAACTTCATATTGGCGATGCACTGACTGAGATTAAAAAGTTGGATGAAATTTTCGATTTGGTTTTTATTGATGCCGATAAACGTGAATATCTGGCTTATTATGAGGCTATTTTGCCAAAGCTGATTGCGGGTGGATTTATTCTTGCCGATAACACTTTGTGGGATGGAAAAGTGCTGAAAGCGGTCGATTCAAATGATAAACAAACCATTGAAATAATGAAGTTTAATGACTTTGTGGCAAAAGATTCGCGTGTTGAAAAAGTGATGTTACCGTTGCGGGATGGATTGACGATAATCAGAAAAAGATGACCCCTAACCCCTAAAGGGGAACTGGATTAGATTCTTTAAAAATTTTAAATAAGAGTAACTTAAACTCCCCTTTAGGGGTTGGGGGCATATATGTATATTTTCGAATTAGAATTAAAAGTACGCGATTACGAGTGTGATATACAAGGAATTGTAAATAATTCGGTGTATCAGAATTATTTGGAACATACTCGTCACGAGTTTTTGGAGGAAAACAATATCAGCTTTGCCGAATTGCACGATAGAGGTATCGATGCTATGGTTTCAAGCATTGAAATTGCGTATAAAACTCCTTTGCGTCCCGGCGATAATTTTATTTCAAAACTGTATGTTACAAAAGAAGGTGTTCGGTACATTTTTCATCAGGTAATATGTCGTAAGTCCGATAACAAACTGGTTATTAAAGCTAAAGTGCATGCAGTAGTAGTGATTAATGGAAAACTGGCGAGTTCACTTCCTGAGTTTGATGATCTTGTTATTCGCAGTCAGGCAAAATATGAATAAACTATTTTACCATTTTGCTTGTTTATCAATTTTGAAACTGTTGACTGCTAACTGAAACAACATGAACGAATTTTTAGAAATAGAAGAAAAAATAGTTCGAATGCTCAAAACGGTGTTCGACCCGGAAATTCCGATAAATATATACGATTTGGGATTGATTTATAAAATCGATCTGGCTGAGGATGGTCAACTTACCTTGGATATGACGTTGACTGCCCCAAATTGTCCTGCAGTTGATTTTATTGTGGAAGATGTCCGTATGAAAGTAGGCAGTGTTGAAGGAGTGAAAAACGTTGATGTAAACATTGTGTTTGAGCCTGCCTGGGATAAAAATATGATGAGTGAAGAAGCGCAACTGGAACTGGGTTTCCTTTAAAAACTACCGACTTATTATGATTTATTTTCTTTCCGATGCCCATTTGGGTTCACTGCTTGTAAAAGATCAACGTGCTCACGAGAAAAAGCTGGTTGATTGGCTCGACAACGTCAAAAAAGATGCAACAGCCATTTATCTGCTCGGTGATATGTTTGACTTTTGGTTCGAGTATAAAACGGTTGTACCAAAGGGTTTTGTGCGTTTTCTCGGAAAACTGGCAGAACTGACTGATTCTGGCATTGAAATTCATTTTTTTATTGGGAATCACGATATCTGGACGTTCGGTTACCTCGAAAATGAAATCGGTTTAATTATTCACAAAGAACCACTTACGGTTCAACTTGGAAATAAGAAATTTTTCATGGCTCACGGCGATGGTTTACATGTGGAGGAACGTGGTTTTGAATTGATTCGGAAAATCTTTCACAGTCGTACCGCACAGAAATTATTCCGGTTGCTTCCTGCTCAGCTTGGACAAGAATTTGGTTACAACTGGTCAAAACGTAACCGTGAGAAGATACTTTCTATTGAAAACAAATACCTGGGAGAAGAAAAAGAAAAATTGGTGGTTTTTGCCAAAAAATATGTTGAAACACACGATGTCGATTTCCTGATTTTCGGTCATCGTCATCTTGCGCTCAATTTGCAATTGAAAAATCAAAAAAGATTGATTATTCTAGGCGATTTCGTCGGCATTTTCTCGTATGGAGTTTTTGATGGCGAGAATTTCAAGTTGGAATATGTGGAATAATTCATAATTCAGTATTAGTGTTTACTGCTAACTGTTCCATGTTTATTGCTAACTGCTCCATGCTAACTGATCACTGATTTATACGCCAAAGCAAACATCTTCATTTGTTTCACCATAGCCACCAAACCGTTAGAACGGGTAGGAGAGAGATGTTCTTTTAAACCTATTTTGTCGATAAAATAAAGCTCGGTATTTAGAATTTCATCGGGTGTATGACCGGAAAGTACCCGAATCAATAACGAAACAATTCCCTTTACCAATACAGCATCGCTCTCACCCTGATAAGTGATAATTCCATCGTTTAGTTCTGCATTCAGCCACACCCGGCTCTGGCAGCCTTCAATAATATTCTGAGGATTTTTATATTTATCTTCAAGCGGTAAGAGTGAATTTCCCAAATCAATAAGCAAAGCATACTTATCCATCCAGTCATCAAACGCACTGAATTCTTCAATAATTTCGTCTTGTAATTCGTTGATAGTCATATTATATAAATGTACCCCTAACCCCTAAAGGGGAAAAAGAGAAGTTAGTATTAATTGTTTATTTGTTTTAGAATATTACAGACGAATCTATTTTAATTCCCCTTTAGGGGTTAGGGGTCTAACTTAACATTTTCACCACTCGTTTCAAAGCATCAATAAACACATCAATTTCTTCTTTGGTATTGTAGAAAGCAAACGAAGCGCGAACTGTTCCCGGAATACCGAGCGAATCAATCAATGGTTGAGCGCAATGATGCCCTGTACGAACGGCGATTCCCAGTTTGTCAAGCAATATTCCCATGTCGTAAGGATGAATATTCCCAACCAAAAATGAAATCACCGAACTTTTCTCTTTTGCGGTACCAATAATCCGCATATCCTTAATTTCCATCAATTTTTCGGTGCAATAAGTTAGCAACTCGTGTTCGTGTTCAGCAATTTTATCGAGTCCAATCTCCTGAACATAACGCAATGCTTCCGCCAAAGCGGTAGAACTAATATAATCGGGCGTTCCTGCTTCAAACTTGAAAGGCAATTCATTGTAAGTTGTTTTCTCAAAAGTTACGTTGGCAATCATTTCACCTCCACCCTGATACGGTGGAATGGCATTTAGCCAGTTGGATTTTCCGTAAAGAACGCCAATCCCGGTTGGCCCGTAAATTTTATGTCCTGAAAAAACATAAAAATCAGCATCGAGTTCCACCACATTTACCGGAATATGTGGAACAGCCTGAGCGCCATCAACCAATACCGGAATAGTATGTGAATGAGCAATTTGAATAATTTCTTTTACTGGATTGATTGTACCCAATACGTTTGAAACATGCGCTACCGAAACAATTTTAGTATGTTCGTTTAGTAAGGATTTATATGCTTCCATATCCAGTTCGCCACGTTCATTCATTGGAATAACACGAAGTTTCATTCCTTTTCGTTCGCAGAGCATTTGCCAGGGAACAATATTGGAATGATGCTCCATAACCGAAAGGATAATCTCATCGCCTGTTTTGCAAAATGCTTCTCCGAATGAAGTTGCCACTAAATTAATCGCTTCGGTAGTTCCGCGGGTAAAAATGATTTCTTCGCGTTTAGCAGCATGCAGAAACTCTGCAACGCTGGTTCGGGCGGCTTCATGCGCTTCGGTGGCTTTCTGGCTGAGGTAATGAACCCCGCGATGAATATTGGCATTGAGGTGATAGTACCCGTTTTCAATTCTTTCAACGACACAACGTGGTTTTTGTGTCGTTGCTGCATTGTCGAAATAAATCAAATCTTTGTTGTATATTTTTTCAGTCAGAATCGGAAAATCTGCCCGAATATGTTGTAGTTGTTCTTTGTTCATGCAAATGAAACTCTTTTAAACTCTTTTTGTTCGACAAAAGTACGGAATTTTTGCAAATGTGACAAAACGAATTTCCAATTATCAATTTCTAATTTCCAATAAACCAAATAATGACTAATTTCCTGATTTCAACAATTTTTAACCGCCTTTGAGATAGCATTTGTGAAATTTCGATGTACTTTTGTATGATTTTTCCCAAAAACGGCTTTTCGCAAATCAAGCGTACATCATGAATAAAACAATTCTGGCCAAAATTACTCCGCACATTGCTGCTTTTCTGTTATTTATTTGCATTTCGTTCACGTATTTTACACCCATCATCGAGGGAAAACAATTGATAGGTCACGATACCGAAAGTTGGTTGTGCATGGCAAAAGAAACGATGGATTACAATTCCACGCACAACGATGTGACGTTGTGGACAAACTCTATGTTTGGCGGTATGCCTACCTATCAGATTTCGATGACGCAGCCCTTCAATCTGATTAAATATGTAGAAGATGTGATTCATATTTTCCCCGGACAGATTGGTAACTTAATGTTATATCTGATGGGATTTTATATTTTGTTGCTGGCTTTCCGCGTAAATCCATGGCTGGCAATGGTTGGTGCCATCGCTTTTTCATTTGCGTCCTATAATTTTATTATCATGGTTGCCGGACATAATTCCAAAGCTATCACAATCGCTTATATGGCACCTTTGATTGGTAGCGTGTTTCTGGCATTCAGGGATCAACGGTTGTTGGGAAGTCTGCTGACGGCATTTTTCCTGAGTTTGGCAGTTCGAGCCAACCATGTTCAGATTTTATATTATACCGTAATAATTTTAATTTTCCTGGCTTTAGTGGAATTAATTTTCAGTATCAAAGAAAAAGAAATTACTTCGTTTTTGAAGACAAGCGGGTTGTTACTTGCTGCAGCAGCAATAGCTGTTGGAATGAATGCCACTTCATTATTGACAACCAATGAATATGGTAAAGCCACCATGCGGGGCGATTCAAACGGACTGACGGTGGATTCTCAAAACTCACAACACGGACTGAATCGCGATTATATAACGCAATGGAGCTACGGCATTGGCGAAACGATGACATTGTTAATCCCGGACTTTAAGGGTGGAGCAAGTGCTTCAAATTTATCGTCTGACAGCGAAACAGGAAAAAAATTGGCTGCTCTGGGTGCACCCGATGTAGATAAAATTCTGAAAGAAAATCAATTCCCGCTTTATTGGGGAACCCAGCCGGGAACTTCTGGACCGGTGTATATTGGTGCCATTATTTGTTTTTTATTCGTTTTGGGTTTATTTTTGGTTGATAAACGCACCAAATGGTGGTTATTGCCAATGATTATACTTACAGTAATGCTTTCGTGGGGGAGAAATTTCATGTGGCTCACCGATGTTTTTATCAACTATGTACCGCTTTATAATAAATTTCGGACGGTTTCAATGATGTTGGTGGCAACCGGTTTTGGCATGACTTTAATGGCAATTCTGACATTAAAAGAAGTTTTTGCCGAAAAAATAGATAAACAAAAGTTGATTAAACCTGTAATGATTAGTGCAGCCATCGTGGGTGGAATTGCTTTGATTTTTGCTTTGATTCCTTCGCTGGCAGGTAATTTTACTGCTGCTGCCGATGCTCAATTTCAGGGAAATAATGCCTTTTTAAAAGAAACGTTACCGTTGGATAGAGCGGATATGTTGAGGAGTGATGCCTTACGTTCGTTAGCTTTTGTGATTGCTTCTGCCGGATTAATTTGGTTATATGCCAAGAATTTTTTGAAACTAAAACTTGCTTATGTGCTTTTTGGAATTCTTATTCTGTTCGATTTGGTACCTATTGCAAAACGTTATTTGAATAATGATAACTTCAAACGTCCACGTCGTGTTGAAACTTTAATTGAACCAACTGCAGCCGATAATATCATTCTTCAGGATAAATCGCAATTCCGTGTATTAGATGCCACGGTAAATATTTTTAACGATGCTTCACCGTCCTATTTCCATAAAAATATTGGTGGTTACCATGCTGCAAAACTCCGTCGTTATCAGGAATTGATTAACATGCATATTGATAAAGAAATCGGACAACTTTTTGGTGCTTTTGGCAGGGCAAAATCGCCAAATGTAATTACAAATACAATGGATTCGTTAGGCGTTTTAAATATGCTGAATATGAAATACCTGATTTACAATAAACAAGCTGCACCGCTTGTGAATCCGTATGCCAATGGAAATGCGTGGTTTGTCAACAATATCCGGATTGCCGATAATGCCAACGAGGAAATGAATATGTTGGGGAAAATAAATACTAAAACGGAAATGGTGGTTGATAAATCATTTGCTGCTCAATTACCAACCAAATTAACGTCGGATACTTCGGCTCATATAGCATTGACAAGTTACAAACCAAATCATTTGGTCTATAACTTCAATTCTAAAACAGATCAGGTGGCTGTTTTCTCCGAAATTTATTACGAAAATGGCTGGAATGCGTATATCAATGGGAAATTGGTGCCTTATGTTCGTGCCGATTATTTGTTGCGTGCTATGCGGTTGAAAGCCGGAACGTACGATATTGAATTTATGTTCGAACCAAAATCATATAGCATTGGTAATACCATTGCGCTGATTTCTTCCATATTATTGATATTGAGCATACTTGGTTTTGTTTTTTGGCAATTGAAAAGTCAGAAGAAAAAAGTTGATAAATTTGAAAATGATAATAATTTTATAAAATGAGAAAAGAAAAAATAAAACTGACTAAACCCGGATTTTTAAATATACATTTAACTTCTACTATCAGCATGTCACTGGTATTGTTTCTGGTTGGATTGGTTTTTTTGCTCCTTTTTGTGGCTCGTGATATGAGCACATTTGTAAAAGAAAATATAAATCTTTCGATAATACTAGACGATCAGATTGGAAAACAAGACGAACAGCGTATTGAAAAATATCTAACCGCTTCCCCTTTTGCCAAAACGGTGGAATATATTTCGAAAGCCGATGCGTTGAAAGATCATATCAGCAGTTTGGGCGAAAATCCGCAGGAATTTTTGGGTTACAATCCATTGAAGGCTTCTATTGAAGTTAAGCTTCATGAAGCGTATGCCAATAATGATAGTGTAAGCAAAATTCAATCAAAACTGAAATCTTTCAGCAATATAAATCGCATAGTTTATCAAAAAGATGTGGTAAGTCTGGTAAATGAAAATGTAAAAAAAGTGTCATTAATTTTACTTGGTTTAGCGGTTGTGTTGCTTTTTGTTTCAATCGCATTGATTAACAATACTATTCGTATTACTCTGTATTCCAATCGTTTCCTGATAAATACCATGAAACTGGTTGGCGCCACGCCCTGGTTTATTCGTAAACCATATTTGGTGAGCAGTATCATCAACGGGTTAATAGCTGCAGCCCTTTCGATTGTTTTGTTGATGGGCGTGGTTTATTTTGTACAATTTGAATTTGGCATATCGGGCGTACTGATACATTCTATCAGTTTCATAATCGTGGCATTTATTGTTATTTTGTCCGGAGCTTTATTGTCGGCAATTTCATCGTATTTTGCTGTGGGTAAGTATTTAAAAATGCATTCAAACGATATGTTTTTTATTTAGGAGACACAACTTTATGTGGTTGTGAATGATTAATATAAGTCAATTAATTTTCATTTTATCAATTTAAATAACAATATGGAAAACGACAAACATTTTACGCTTGGTAAAATCAATATGATATTGATTGCCATTGGTTTTGTAATTATCATTTTAGGTTTTGCTTTAATGACAGGCTCTTCAACCATTAAAGAATTCAACCCCGATATTTTCAGTTTTCGCCGTATCACTGTAGGTCCTATGATTTCATTGTTTGGATTTTTCTTCATCATTTTTGCTATTTTATTCAAACCCAAAAATAAATAGGAATGACCTTTATTCAAACGATCATTTTAGCCGTTGTGGAAGGACTGACAGAGTTTTTGCCAATATCTTCAACCGGTCACATGGC
>JADGPS010000098.1 GCA_017882285.1 Paludibacter sp.
ACCATACGTGATAACTCCTGCACAAACAGGATTGTCAGCAGGTCTTCATACCTTCACGGTAACGGATGCAAACTTATGTACCACCACCGTTAATGCAACGATCACCCAACCGGCAACAGGCTTAACAGCTTCACTGACCAGCCAGGTAAATGTATCGTGTTTCGGTAACAGTACCGGATCAGCAGTGATAACACCTTCAGGCGGAACACCACCATACGTGATAACTCCTGCACAAACAGGATTGTCAGCAGGTCTTCATACCTTTACGGTAACGGATGCCAACTTATGTATCACCACCGTTAATGCAACGATCACCCAACCGGCAACAGGCTTAACAGCTTCATTGACCAGTCAGGTAAATGTATCGTGCTTCGGTAACAGTACCGGATCAGCCACAGTAACAGCTTCAGGAGGCACAGGCGTTTATACATATTCATGGAATACAATTCCGGTGCAGACCACGGCTACAGCCAATAACCTTTCATCGGGAAATTATATAGTTACAGTAACCGATAATAGCGGATGTATAGCAACAGCTAATGTTTCCATTCAGCAGCCATTGGCAGCATTGATGGTTTCAACTACACAGGTAGATGTGCTTTGCTTTGGCAATTCATCGGCAAGCGCTACTGCTCTTGTACAGGGTGGTTCAGCACCATACAGTTATTCATGGAATACCATTCCGGTTCAGACCACAGCAACAGCCAATAACCTTTCATCGGGAAATTATATAGTCACAGTGACCGATAATAGCGGATGTATAGCAACAGCTAATGTTTCCATTCAGCAGCCATTGGCAGCATTGATGGTTTCAACTACAAAGGTAGATGTGCAATGTTTCGGTGGTTCATCGGCGAGTGCCACAGCTCTTGTACAGGGTGGTTCAGCCCCATACAGTTATTCATGGAATACCATTCCGGTTCAGACCACAGCAACAGCAAATAACCTTTCATCGGGAAATTATATAGTTACAGTAACCGATAATAGCGGATGTATAGCAACAGCTAATGTAACGATCAATCCCGCACAGGTTCCAAATGCTCCTTTAGTTACGGTAATTCAACCAGATTGTTATTGCTCCTGTGCTCCATTAACTAATGGAACCGGAACAATCACCGTTACCGTTCAAAATGCAGGCGAGACCTATAGTTTTGATAATGGTGTAACCTTCCAGACAAGCAATACTAAATCAGGATTGGCACCAGGAAATTACAATGTGATAATAAAAAGCACGGGCGGATGTAATTCACCAGCTACTCTAGTAACGGTTAATCCCCAGAGTGTAACGTCTTCCCCAACCGCTATATTAATCCAGCCAACTTGTCTGTTGTCAACCGGAACAATCACCGTTAACGTTCAACATGTAGGCGAGACCTATAGTTTTGATAATGGTGTAACCTTCCAGATAAGCAATACTAAATCAGGATTGGCACCAGGAAATTACAATGTGATGATAAAAAGTCCGGGCGGATGTGATTCACCAGCCACTTTAATGACGATCAATCCCGCACCGGTTTCATTAAATGCTCCTGTAACTACGGTAATTCAACCTACCTGTACAGTAACCACAGGAACCATAACCGTTACCGTTCAAAATGCAGGCGAGATCTATTATAGTTTTGATAATGGATTAAACTTCCAATCGAGCAATACAAAAACAGGATTGCCAGCAGGAAATTACAATGTAATAATAAAAAGTCTGGGTGGATGTAATTCACCAGCTACGCCAACAACAATCAATCCCGCACCGGTTTCACCAAATGCTCCTGTAACTACGGTAATTCAACCAACTTGCTCGTTAGCCACAGGAACCATAACCGTTACCGTTCAAAATGCAAACGATACATATAGTTTTGATAATGGTGTAACCTTCCAGACAAGCAATACTAAATCAGGATTGGCAGCAGGAAATTACAATGTGATAATAAAAAGTACGGGCGGTTGTAATTCACCGGCTACGCCAACAACGATCAATCCCGCACCGGTTTCACCAAATGCTCCTGTAACTACGGTAATTCAACCAACCGGTACAGTAATAACCGGAACGATCATAGTTACAGCTCCCACAGGAACAGGCATGACCTACAGCATTGATGGATCAACTTACACCACTACAAGTGTATTTACAGAACCTTCAGGCACATACAGTATTACTGCAATGAATTCTGCCGGTTGTATATCACCTCCTACAATTGTCACAATTTTAGCAATAAAAGCTGATTTAAGTGTTGTGAAAACAGTAAACGATGACCATCCAATTATTAAACAGAAAGTAGTGTTTACAATTGTAGCAACCAATAATGGTCCTTTTACAGCAACCGGAGTAACTGTCAACGATATGTTACAAAGTGGATATACTTATGTATCTTCAACGACCACAACCGGTACTTATGACCCTTTAACACATCTTTGGATAATAGGTAATTTAAATATAGGAGCATCTGAAAGTTTAACCATAACCGCGACAGTAAATTCATTAGGAAATTATAGTAATACTGCTACAATAACCGGTAATGAAATCGACGAAAATACTGGAAATAATACTTCAACTGTTATAACTTATCCAACAGATTTCTTTATTCCTGACGGGTTCTCTCCAAATGGTGATGGAACAAATGATTTATTTGTAATTAGAGGAATCTTTAATTACCCTAATAATACATTTGTTGTTTTCAATCGCTGGGGAAATAAAGTGTTCGAAGCAAGTCCTTACCAAAACAACTGGGATGGAAGATCAATGTTTGGATTACGGGTTGGAGGTGATGAATTACCTATTGGCACTTACTTCTATACGCTTGATTTAAAAGATGGCTCTGCTATTTTTAAAGGAACAATATATCTAAACAGATAAAAAATAAAAGAAAATGAATACACTTTATAAAATATCAATAGGTTTTGTTTTAACCATAGGGAGTTTAAACATTCAGGCGCAACAAGCCCCAATGTATACGCATTATATGAATAATACATTAGTTGTAAATCCGGCTTACGCCGGAAGCAGGGATGCTTTAACTGTAACGGCACTCCATCGTATGCAATGGGTCGACTTTGAAGGTGCACCTGTAACGCAAAGTTTAACAATGCATACGCCTTTATCGAACGAGCATATGGGAATAGGGTTATCGATACTAAATGACAAAATAGGACCCACTAATATGACTTCTTTGGTTTTCGATTATGCATATAGATTCAACCTTACTGAAAACTCTAAAATGTCCTTTGGTTTAAGTGTAGGAGCGAATTTATTTCAAGCTGACTTGAGTGCGCTACAATTGGACGTTCAAAATGATCCGGTATTTCTAAACAATATCAATAATCATGTAACTCCTAATATTGGTTTTGGTGCATATTATTCCAGGGAGCGTTTTTATGCCGGTTTTTCAATTCCTAATTTGTTAGAAACCAGCTATTCTGAAATAGATCAAGGCAATGGAAAAAGCTTAATAGGAAAAGAACAAAGACATTACTTCTTTATTGCAGGAGCATTGTTTCATGTGGGTGATAACCTTGATTTTAAACCTACATCATTTGTCAAAGTAACAGTTGGAGCACCTATTGAAGCCGACCTTACAGCATCTTTTATTATTCAAAAAAGATTTTTGCTGGGTGCTATGTTTCGTACCGGTGATGCTATTGGGGGTTTAATTGGATTTGATATTACTGATCAGTTACATTTGGGTTATTCTTATGATTGGTCTTTTGGTTTACAAACATTTAGGTATAATAAGGGAAGTCATGAATTAGTATTAAGATATGATTTTCTCTTAAATAATAAACAAATCCATTCTCCAAGATATTTTTAATCTCCTAAAAAAATAAAATATGAAAAAGATATTTATACCCCTTATAGCACTTATCGTTATATGCTTTAGCGTTACTGCACAGAAAAAATCAAGTAAAGAATTAAAAGGTGATAAATACTCCTTTAATTACTCTTTTGATAAGGCAATAGATGCTTATACTCATACGAAACATTTGAGTATTGAAGGACAACGTATGCTGGCTGAAAGCTATCACAAGACTGATCAAAACATCCTATCGGAGGAAGCTTATTCAAAATTATTAAATGAGCCTAAAGGAATCATACCGGAGGATTATTACAATTATGCCATGGTATTGAAAATGAACGGCAAATATGATGAGTCTAATAAATGGATGGACAAATTTGTAGCACTAAAACCTGACGATTTGAGAGCAAAGGACTATGTTGCAAATAGCTATGAATTAGCAAAACTACAAAAAGATAATGGTGAATATATAATTGAACATCAGAATGTAAATACTGATGCACTGGATTTTGGCACTTCTTATTATAAAAATAAAATTGTATTTGCCTCAACCAGAATAAACCATAAAATATTTGTTAGAAAATACAACTGGACCAAAAAACCATTTTGGGATATGTATATCGCTGAAGTGGATAAAGGACAATTAGAAAATCCTGAAATTTTCAATAAAAGTATGAATGGCAATTTGCACGATGGTCCGGCTTGTTTTAGCAATGATGGTAATTTTATGGCATTTACCCGAAACAATTATCATGATAAAAGTAAAGATCGGGTTGTAGAACTTCAAATCTGGTTTAGTAACTTCAAAGACGGAAAATGGTCGAAACCAATACCTTTTGTTCATAATAATACAGCATATTCAGTTGGTCATCCTTGTTTGACATCTGATGGAAATACCATGTATTTTACGAGCGATATGCCCGGTGGTTATGGTGGAACGGATATTTATAAAACCAGTAGAGACGAAAAAGGTGAATGGAGAATCCCTGTTAACCTTGGTGATAAAATAAATACGGAAGGTGACGAAATGTTTCCCTTTTTAGAAGATAAAAGTGGAACCTTCTTTTTCTCTTCCAATGGACGTTTTGGCCTGGGAGGTTTAGATATTTTCATAAGTACCCTCAATGGTACCGAATTTAGCCAACCATATAATGCAGGTTTTCCGTTAAATACGCAATATGATGATTTTGCTGCAATAGTTGATGGCAAAATGGATAAAGGTTATTTTTCAACTAATAGAATCGGTGGTAGTGGTGGTGATGACATTTATTCCTTAAAAATAGGTGATCCGGTTGTTCTGTTTTCTGTTATCACTCCAACAGATATTCCGGTCATACTGAAGATAAGGGAAACATTCCCGCTTCGTAATTACATATTTTTCACTGTTGGCTCAACAGAAATACCCGATCGTTATGTGTTGCTTACCAAAGATCAGGTGAAATATTTTAAAGAAGACCATTTAGAAGAATTTACATCTAAAAATCCTGCAGGTCGATCAAAACGACAAATGAATGTTTACTATAATGTAATGAATATTCTCGGTGACCGTATGGGGAAAAATCCTTCTGCAACCATTACTTTGGTCGGATCGTCAGAGAAAGGACCGGAAGATGGAAAGGCAATGGCAGAAACCGTTAAGCGATATTTGGTAAATGTTTTTTCAATAAAAGCTTCGAGAATTAATATCGAAGGACGGGATAAACCTAAAATTCCATCCGAACAGCCGGGCGGTGTACTCGAACTAGTTCTCCTACGTGAAGGAGATCAACGGGTGTCTATCGAGAGCAGTTCACCTGCTATTCTGATGGAATTCCAAAGCGGCCCGGATGCTCCGCTAAAGCCTGTGGAAATAGTTACTACGGAGGAATTAACACCGAACAACTCCTCTGTTTCATTCAACACCGAAGGAGCAAAGGTCGCATTCACATCGTGGTCGTTGGAATTGAGGGATGAAAAAGGAAAAGTACAGTCTTTTGGGCCTTTTACAGAAGATAAGGTTAATATCTCAAGAGAATCCATTATGGGTGACCAACCTCAAGGCAATTATACGGCAACGATGATAGGGAAGACGAAGATTGGCAAGACGATAAAAAAGGACACTTTAATACGCATGGAACTTGCTTTAACTCCAAAAATCAAAGAAGTAATGCGATTCAGCATAATTTTCGAATTTGATGATCCCAGAGCTATCGCTATTTATGAAAAATACCTTACCGATATCGTAACACCGAAGATTCCTAGTGGTGGTAAGGTTATTATACGTGGCTTTACAGATATTATCGGAACTACAGAACATAATCAAATTTTATCATTGGCTCGTGCTAATGATGTGAAAAAGAT
Source organism: Paludibacter sp. (assembly GCA_017882285.1). Lineage (GTDB taxonomy): Bacteria > Bacteroidota > Bacteroidia > Bacteroidales > Paludibacteraceae > Paludibacter. Next base: position 6,129 of record JADGPS010000098.1, read on the forward strand.
TATGGAAGCTAGTCTGGTGAAAGCAGGTAGGACGGATGTTACTTTTGAAGTTACCGGTTATGGTGAGGATGAAAAAACGTCTCCTTTCGAAAATAAATTTGCAGAAGAACGATTCTACAACCGTACCGTGATTATTGATATTGTACCTAAACAGTAAGTTTTCTATATTTTGTTTGTGTTAATCTTTTGATAAGCAGAGACTTCATTTTGGAGTCTCTGCTTTTATTTAGAACAAATACTCGTTTCATGTTTTGCCATCTGGACGTTTATTTAATTCCACTGATACCCCAAGTATCCATTTACTTCCTTTAAGCTTACTGATAACTGATAACTGATAACTGAAAACCTGTGAATCATGTAACTTATTTTCAAAGTTGTGTAACACATGGACTGTTAATAAGGACAACCTTTGTAAGTTGCTTAATACTTCCAATCAATGATCAATTTATGAAGCACAAGTTAGTAAAAACACTGCTTATCATTATCGGTATAGTCATTGTCAGTATGTTGCTAATCATAATTTTTATTTCGCCCATTACGAAGCGTTTGGTGGAGAAATATGATGAGCAATACACCGGTAGGCAAATTACTATGGATTGGGCGTATGTAAATCCATTTACCGGCTATATGTATTTCAGCAATCTGAAATTTCATGAACTCAAAAGCGATAGCCTTTTTTTCACGGCAAAAAGTGTGAGTGCCAATATAGCCCTGTTTAAATTGTTATCGAAAACTATCGAAATATCTCAACTTACCTTAGACCGGCCTAAAGGATTCGTTATTCAGAAGAATAAAGATTTTAATTTTGACGATTTAATAAAGAAATTTACAGTAAAAAAAACCGATACAAAAACCTCAAAGGTTCATTTTAATATACTGAATATTAAAATAATAGACGGAGAATTCCATTACCTTGAAAATCAATATCCAATAAACTACTATATTAAAAATGTAAATATCGAAAGCACCGGAAAGCGTTGGAATAGTGATACGATTGCCGCACATTTTTCTTTTTTATCAGGTATCGGAAAGGGTGATGTGAAAGGCAATTTCACTATCAATTTAAAAAACAAGGATTATCGCATGGCAGTCGTTGCTCATAAATTCGATTTAAATATTATAGAACAGTACCTCAACGGTTTAACGAACTATGGAAGCTTCACGGCTAACCTTGATGCTGATTTGAAATCGATAGGTAACTTTAGCGATGTTGAAAATGTTACTAACTCAGGAATGATTGCAATTAATGACTTTCATTTGGGAAAAAATGCCAAAGACGATTATGCTTCTTTCGACAAACTCGTATTGGCAATAAAAGAGATGAGCCCGAAAAACCATATATATCTTTATGATTCAATTACGCTCGACCATCCGTATTTAAAATATGAGCGTTACGATAAGTTGGATAATATACAAACAATGTTTGGTAAGAATGGATCCAACATTACATCCGCAAAAGCAAATACGGCTCAATTCAACCTGATAATAGAAATTGTCAAATACATTAAGCTGCTGGCGAAAAATTTCTTTCGAAGTGATTACAAAATTAACCATTTGGCAGTTTACAATGGGAATATTAGATTCAATGATTATTCTTTAACTGAAAAATTCAGCGTCCAATTAAATCCCCTATTTGTTAATGCAGATTCTATTGATAAAAAACACAATCAGGTAAATGTGTTTTTAAAATCTGGTATTAAGCCCTATGGTAAATTAACGGTTACTTTAAGTATAAACCCCAAAGAAAGTTCGGATTTTAATCTGCAGTATCATCTTCAACGGTTGCCAGTCGCTCTTTTTAATCCCTATATGATTGCCAATACTTCATACCCGCTGGACATGGGAACAATAGAACTGAATGGTACATGGAAGGTGAGAAACGGTATGGTAAAAAGCAACAATCACCTGGTTATTGTTGACCCACGTGTGGCAAAGCGGGTAATAAATAAAGGTGCAAAATGGCTCCCAGTGTGGTTGGTAATGGCATTTGTTCGTGAAAGTAGTAATGTGATTGATTACCAAATTCCGATAACCGGTAATTTGAAAAATCCGAAATTTAATTTTCACGATGTACTAACCGATTTGCTTACCAATATTATCGTTAAACCTGCAACAACACTTTATAGAATTCAGGTTAAAAATACCGAAATTGAGATTGAAAAATCACTTTCATTGAAGTGGGAAATGCGACAGAATACACTTAAACCTTTACAGGAAAAGTTTATAAATAAAATGGTAGATTTTCTGAAAAAAACCCCTGAAGCATCAATTATGGTTCAGCCACAAGTGTATGAACTTAAAGAAAAAGAATACATTTTGTTTTATGAAGCCAGGAAAAAATATTTTATGGCAATCAACCATAAAAATGCACATTCATTCACGGTTGAGGATTCTGTAACGGTAAATAAAATGTCTGTCAGAAATTCATTATTTATTCAGTATCTAAATAAACACACAAAAGGCGATTTGTTATTTACCATTCAGTCAAAATGCGCCCAATTTATTGGTTCAGAGTTTATCACTACCAAATTCAACCGCTTAAATAAGGAAAGAGAGAATGCTTTTAGGTTGCGCTTTAAGGAAAGTGGAGTGGAAAAGCGTATAAAAATTTATAAAGGCGAAAACGTGATTCCTTACTACGGTTTTTCATTCTACAAAATAACCTACAAAGGTGAATTTCCGACTTCATTACTTAAGGCATACAGGCAAATGAATGAATTCAATAATGAAGCACCGAGAAAAAAATATCTGAAAGAACGCAAGAAAAACGTTAGTGATAATAAATAGAGACAATGTTGATCTTGTTATTTTACAAATCCTTATGGAAACAGGAAAAGTGTGAATCATGTAACTTATTTATAAAGGGTACTTCTAAAAACTAATTTATTGAGAAATATTTTCATAAGTCGTTGATATTTATTATCTTTACAGTGTAAACAAGTAAATCAATGAAAAAATTTAAACGCCATAGAGACTACGGATTTTTCGATCAAGATATTCGTTTGAGCAAATTAAGCCAACTTGGCGACCCATTGGAAAAACTCAATGCCGGAGTAGATTTTGAACTATTTCGTTCTCTGCTGGAAAGCAATCTACATAAGCAGTCTAAAGCTCCAGGTGGTCGTCCACCTTACGATTATGTACTGATGTTCAAGATATTAATCCTTCAACGTTATTATAATCTCTCGGACGAACAGGTTGAATATCAGATAAACGACCGGATGAGTTTCATGCGTTTTCTTGACCTTACTATTGCCGATGATATTCCCGACAGTCGCACTGTATGGGCTTTTCGTGAGCAATTAATCAATTTGGAATTGGTTGAAAAGCTCTTTGATTTATTTTTAGTTGAGTTGGAAAAACTCAACCTGATAGTAAATCAAGGCAAAATAATCGATGCCAGTTTCATTGAAGTGCCCAAACAGCGAAATACAAA
>JADGPS010000138.1 GCA_017882285.1 Paludibacter sp.
ATTCTTGTAAAAAAGATAACGATAGCCCAAAAGAGTACCCATCTTTAAAGGTAGTGAATCAAAATAATGATAGTAGGTCAATTACCTCTGTCAGCCTTGTTGGTTATGAGTTTACTAATCTTAGTATCGCTATTGGTGATTCACAGACATTCACTCTTGATAAAGGTATGCCGGGTGGATATATTGATATAAATATAACAGTTAGTCATAAATATAGTGCATGGTCGGGGGCTGGCAGTACAAAAGTAAATTTCAACGATGGGGAGACTACAACAATTACGTTGAAAGGATGTCTTGCTTTTGAGGGGTGTCAAGGGTTTTATCTGGAATATAACGGATTGGCTCAAGAAACGGAAGTCACCGGACGTCTCCCCCAAGGCAAAATATGAAGTTTTATTTAACGACCGTCTGCAAAAGCCGTGCTTATTGACCACATTTCGCCGGCAAGATTACGAATTATATAAATGGCTAAACAACAAATACTTAACTCCGGCTTTAGGTGGTCAATATTGTCCGGCCTTGTTTCACTTCGCAGAATTAAGACCGGCCTACTCTCCTCTCCGCTTCAAAAAGGCTAACACTTTCCCTTTACGCTCACGATGAATTAAAAGCAAGGTAATAAATTAAAAACCTAAGAATTTCTTACCTTGCAAATAATGTTTAAAATAAAACTTACAGCCTTGGAAATTAACGATTACCCTGAAACGGATCATCCGCCAATTGAAGATATAGTTGATGATTCAATGGATCTTAAAATAGAAAGTTTCGTTTATCCTGAAACGGATCATCCAACTATTGAAGACATAATAGAAATTTAAATCCAGGAACGCTACAGCTCGTTTCGTGATACTCGCTTTCGCTTAAAGAAGGCTGCGTTACGATGCTCCGCTCGGATCTGGAAGAAAAGAAACTCTTTCACTCGACTTTCCGACTGTCTCGTTTCGCTTCTCCGCTCGGATCAGGAAGAAAAGTTATAAATTCAACCTTTGCCATCGCACGGTTTTTAGCCAAACACAGGAGATTAAGAATGTTTGTCTAAAAAGGAGATTTAAGTTTGTAGTAGAAAAAACTACAAACTTAAAACCCCTCCCCTATTGCCAGGAAAGACTTAGCCGATTTCTCGCTTCACTCCTGGCGGCTAACACTTTCCTTTTGCGCACTCCCCTCTCATACCTTAATGCTGTGGAAAGTAAGGTAAAATGTGGAAATTATTAAAACTAGACTAAGTGAAACTCCTCACGGCAAGCAGCTGGGAGTTTCATTAAATCTTTTCTAAGAGATTTGTTTTTATTAGGTCATACGCAATATCATTTTCATACTTTACACCTGGTCTTAACAAAGAATAAATATCGCCTGTAAATTCTGGGTCGTGAATTTTTCCTTCCATATTTGCTAAAAACATTTTGGAAGTAGGTGGTTGCTTTACCACAAAGTTCATGTACTCTTTATAACAATGAATTATTTTTTCGATGTCAAGATTGTGGTTGGTAACAGCCCAATATAAGTCGAACAAATCACGACCTTTTCGGCGTTGATATAATGCCCTTAATTTAGTGCCAAGCAATTCTTCAAGTTCGTAAGAGATGATATTGCACGAACCTGAAAACCATGAGTTTTCAACAGCAAATGGAATTCCTTTTAAACCTAAAACACTAAAATGCTCCCGGCAATTGATTTCAATCTTTAACCGTAGGTTAATGATTGGCGGAATTTCAGACTCGAAACGGTAGACAATGGTATTATTGTTCCCGTTCTGTTTTACTGAACGTTTTGTTCCGAGAAACTTCAATTTCTCGCGAATTTGCTTTAATACCGGGTTTATTGGTTCTGCGGTTATTTGCACTAAGTCAATATCTTCGGAATAGCGAGCCTGTGGTTTCATGAATATTTTATGCAAAGCCGTACCACCCCTGAAAGCCAAGCTTTTTCGGATAAGGTTATCGGAAAACAGTTCGACTAGTGCTCTTTCAATAACTAAATCCTGTTCTACCTGAGCATCGTTTGGCCAAGATGTGTTTGCTTTCCATTCTTCGATATATCTACGAGATATCATATCTGCAAATCCGTATTAATAATTACTTTCCAATCGGTATTTACTTCACCTTCTTTGTTTTTGTGAGTTATTGACAAGGGAATAATTTTAAAATCACTCTCATTTAGCAGTTTTTTTAAAGAGGCAGATAACTCATCAGAACCAATTACAGTATTGAGTAAAAACCCTAATCGCTGAACAATGGTTATTTGGTTGTACTGTTTGGCTGTTCGATAAAGTTTCGAAGGTTTTATAATTTCTGCCAAATCTTCTAAAATGGGTAACAGACGGTTGATACCTCCTATCTTTGAACTGTATAAAACTAAGTCTAATGCTGTAAGTTCTGGAGAGGAAACTTTAATATACCCGGCATCTGTTTTTTTATCAATAATATCGACGGCATTCCATTTGTTCCGGGTGAAAAACCGAATGGAGAGTTTGTCGTTCTTTATTTCCCTTAATGCTGGTTTTTCAATAATTATCTGCGATTCCATGGGTTGCTGATGACCTGCACCATGAATAGCAGCTGCTGAATAGAGTCCCAGATAGTAATTCTTTTTGAGGCTTTTCATTAAATCATCGGCAAATAAATAAACAGGCAACATGCCCTGGTGTGAATATTCGGGAGGGATGATTGCATAAAACTCTTTTCGAATCTGAGCGATCTGATTTTTAGCCTTTAACCGAAATAAATTCTGGTTAAGCGCTTTGGGTGAAATATTGAATTTTTCTAATAATTCGTTTTGTGTAACAGTAAAGCAACCCTTTGACCTCACAGTTAAAAGGTAGTCTTCAATGTAATTATATGGATTTTTGTCTTTTGACATT
>JADGPS010000099.1 GCA_017882285.1 Paludibacter sp.
ATGTTGAAATTTTATTAAATCGAGCATCAAATGATCAAAACCATACAATTGATTTTCAGGAATATAGTCGAGAATTTTTTTGTTAGCCATGTAAACTCCTGTACTTACAATGTATCGCGTTGTAGGTTTCTCTACAAAATTATCTAATTTATGGTCACTTCCTACTTCCAAAACACCATAATCCACTTTTTGATCGCGCGAATAAGCAGAAATAGTAAAAATATTTTGTGCTTCAACATGTTCGTTGTAAAATGCCTCAAAATCGAGGTTAGTCAAAACATCACCATTCATCACCAAAAAGTTTTCCGGTAAATCATTTATGAGTTTTAACGGTCCCATTGTGCTTAATGGTTTGTCTTCCAACGAATAATCAATTTTTGTTCCCCACTTGCTGCCATCACCACAAAAAGCACGGATAATATCAGCCATGTGATTAACGGTGAAGGTAATACTACAACACAAACTGTTTAAGGTTATACTTGCAGCTTATACCAACTGTACATATAAAACAGTCCAATCTGTTTTATATGTCTACTGTTGTTAATGCCGATGCATACAAACAAATCGGACAATAAGACGAACTTGTCCCGACTTGACGGGAGTCGAAATTGGGCTATATTGTTTGTGCAATCGGTATTATTTATTAAAGCACCGGAGGTTTATTCCTTCGGTGCTTTTTTGTTTATATCGTTTCAACCGTGTTGATTCTTTGCGGTAAAATGACAAAAGTCGTTTCAACCACTTGAATTACGTTCTGTCAAGTGACAATTCACAATTCAAGTGCAATATTTGGGTTCTGTCAAGTGACAATTCACAATTCAAGTGCAATATTTGGGTTCTGTCAAGTGACAATTCACATTTCAAGTGCAATATTTACTTTCTGTCAATTGACAATTCACAATTCAAGTGCAATATTTACGTTTTGTCAAGTGACAATTCACATTTCAAGTGCTTTAATTGGGTTCTGTCAATTCAATGTTTAAAATTCAACCCCAAATTTACTTTTTCGTAATTTCAACATTCCCACTAAATGTCTAAAAACAGGCTATTTTATAGAAACAAAAACTTGTTAAGGTGGGGTCCGTTCAATAAAATATAGAAAATATCCTGAAGAACGAGGGAAATGTATAGCCGAGTGATAGAAATGTGTCTTATCCTATAAAAATTTTTATTGAAAATGCCCACATAGCTGAACTTTAAACCACTTAAGGCTTCGACCAACTGAAAAGCCCTTCTTTCACAATGATGTTTTCACAAAATTGATAATTTTTTTTCTTTATCAATTCTCTAATATATACTGGAAGTTCTTCAATTTTTAGTTTATCTTCGTTACATACATCTTGGTTTTTTGTGTATCTTTTATTTCTTTCTTAATTTAAAAATCATCAATATTTTTATTTATCAAACTGTATAATACCTGAATCTTTGTCGCTATTACTCATACGTTTTTCTTTGGCAGCAGGCTGATGGCCGAACTCGAAATTGTAATTAATCCTTATTGCAACCATTTGTCCTGCTTCTTTAGTATACGTCCAAGCTGTATATGGGGCTATATTACTCAACCGTTCAATTCCGGTCTTATAATTATTCGTGAACGGGAACATCATACCCAACCCCAACTGAAGTCGTTTATGAGTCCAGGTAGCCATCAATGCTGTTTGATTTTCACCAATGAATATTGTCTCTCCCATAAGAACATTCTTGTTTTTACTAAACTGGCCCAACAAAGCAAATTCATTATAATTCAGCATAAACTGTGCATTATAGAAGAAGTTGTTATACGTATGCATATATGTTTTTCCATTGCTCCAATAGCGAGTAAACCCTCCTTCTGTACTTAACGTTAGGAAATTTTTCAGACCAAATACAGTTAAGCCTCGAAAAACAATTGCCGGATAAATCTCTAATGATTGGTATGATTTCTGATTTTCTTCCATGATAATAAGCTTATCCCCTTCTGCAAACACAGACTCCATAATGCAGTTGTCTTTATAAGAATGATTAACATTAAACATTACCATCATCCTGTTCTTACTGAATGAATAGTTTAAGTTGTTGTTATATACGTTGTATGTTTTCAGCAATGGATTACCCCTTATTATCTGTATTGAATCTATAGCTTGCTCTACATCGGTCAGACTACTTAATGATGGCATTTGTGGGTCTGTATTGAATCGGTAACTTATATAGCCGTCTTTATGCGGCGAAAATGCCAATTTTACTGTCGGTGAAAATGTGTAATAAACATGGCTTTGACCTCCCTCCTCGAAATAAAAACGAGTAAGTCCTGCGCTGACATCATAACTCAATATCTTCATCTGTCCCTGCAGTTCAACAAAAGCTGAAGACCGATTTTGAAACATTTCAGATGTAATTGGATTTGTTCCTAAATACTTGTTCTCCGCTTTCATTTGATAATACCTAACGCCTGCACTCAACATACTCTTCTCGAATTTTTTGTCGTAGATAGCTTCACCAATAATGGAACGTTTTTCCCCATCAACATCAGAAGTGATGTCTGTGAGTGAGACTCCATTTATTGTTGTTTCTTCGTAAGCACGCTTGTTATTTGTATTAATGAGAGTGCCTGTAAGATTGAGTGTTAGCGTTTGTTGTTTTGGTAATAAGCGCTGAAAATACAGATCTATTGCCGGAGAGTAGCTGCTACTACTACTGCGCAGTTTCGACATTATATAGTTATCCGTGTTTGAAAGATTGAATATCTTATTGCTTGCATCTTGATGAGGGGCTGAATGAATACTATTCCTCAATATGGCATTAAATGTGTATTTTTCTGAATTGCTAAAGTTGTAGGATAAGTCAATATTTTGATCAGCCCAACTGCTGCGGTCGTTTATCCCTTCTTGAATACGGTTAATTGTTTCATTTGGCAGATAATACGTTTCAGTCTTATCAGTCTTATTCTGTTTTACGCCACGATATCCTAAACCATAGTTCAGTCCCCATTGCGATTTCCCCTGATTATATTTCGCAGCTATTGCATTATCCCCAAAAAGGACATTAGGTGAATTGGTTGTCTGCATATTTATAAGTCCTCCGGTATCTCGATGTTTCACTATAATATCCAGGACCGCACCAAGATTATTATCTCCATACCTTTCTCCCGGGTTTTCTATCATTTCGATGCGAATGATATCTTTTGGGAGCAATGCTGCTACCTCATCTACCGTAGCTTTGATATTATTAATTCTAAGTTGTACACCGCCTCCATTAGCCATAATATCCTTGTTTAGAGGATTTACGCTCAGGCGTGGTATTGCCATGTTGAACATAAGATCAAAGGGATTGTATGCGTTTTTTAAAGCCGTTTTTGTGGGTATGATTAACATACGATCAACTTTATGGATAATACTTGCTCCTTTTATTTCTACATCTTGAAGTTGAATTACTTTGATGGAGTCTGTATTCTGCGCCTGTATAGAAAGTGTTATTGTTACTGCTATTAATATAGTTAAAACCTTTTTCATATTTCTATTTATTAGTGTTTTTTTTGATAGTTAATACCCTCCGAAATGTCATATACAGAGTCGCAATGTTCAGACATTATTAAGTAAAGAGTTTTATAGTCTGATTCGCTATTGCTTGATTTAATTCTATATTTTACCTCAGCGCACTTACATTCACGACCTTTAACATCACGAGAAAGTTTTCTCTCAATATACCCCCACTGCATTGTTTCTCCTGCATTGAGTTTGCTCTCCACATAATTTGTAGTAGCTAATCTAATTTTCCACTGATCGCTTCCCGGCATCAACGTACAAGACGTAATACTTATGGTTACTAAAGCAATCAGCAATACTGTTTTCTTTTTCATAAGACATTTTTGTTATAAGTTTTGATGCAAATGTAGTGTGAAAAGCACTCTTAAACCTACTAAATCCTCAAGAAAAAAGTCTTAATATCATTTTTCAATAATTTAATAATCAGGCTATTATGAAACAAAAGTCTTAATAGGCCAATTGCCTATCTAAATCTGTTATAATTCACGAATAAAATGATAATTGGATTGTTGGGATAGAAGGGATAGAGAGAAATATACAAAACGAAAAAATAAATCGGGAAAGTACTTGAAGATAAAAATGAAACAGTGAGAAAGGTGCATTATAAGCCTTATATAGCAAAAACACACAATGCGGTGTAAAACCGCATTGTGTGTGCGTAATGCAACAAGTTATGTTATTTGTTTTAAAAATATTAGTTTAGAAAGTTATTAATGCGAATTTGCCCCACTTCAAAACTGTCTTAAATCATTAAGAAAAACAACTATATCTTGCTTTTCATTGGCGTTAATTTTCTTTCTGATGGAAGTTTTTCTTACATAAATAGTGGCATCCGATTGTTGCGTCAAAATTCCGATTTCCTTCGTTGAGAAGTTTGCACACAATAGACAACAGATATTAATTTCCTTAACGGTCATTACTGATCCGAATTTTTCCTTTAAATACGTGTAGAAGTTATCATAAAGGGAATCTATGATAGGATAAATTTCGGTCCATGACAGTAACTCATTCATAGATATTTTTCCTTCACTTATGGCAGCAATGCGCTTCAACATTACCTGATTTTGGTTGGTGGGAGTACTTGCCATGAGTTTGAATATACCAAGTTGCTTTATTAATATTTGTTTGAAAAATGCGTTATTGGGGACTTGTGGCATTTCCGCTGTTGAAGCACCGGCGGTTTCTTCAACAAGACGAGTTAGAACGTCTTTACGTTCTTCAACTTCAGCTAAGTGAACGTAGTGATTGTGTATATAGGTATAAATGCCGATGCCAGTTATTATTATCACTAAAATTAAGCTAACCAAGTACCACCATAATCGGTTTCGTTCCAAGTGCAATTGATAGTTTATTGTCTGCAATTGCTGTTTGTCTTCCAATTGTTTTATATTCAACTTATTCCGCTTCAACATATCATTTGTAATAGAATCAAGATATCTGCTGAAAGGTGCCACTGACACCATTTTTCCTGAATTATAGTCAATCAGATATTTCAACATTTCCAAAGAACCTTTTCGTGCAAAGTCTGTATAACCTTTCCCTTGAAGTTTCTTCTCGCTTTCTGCGGCATTGTTGAGACAAATATGCGCCAAATTAAGTTCGTGCAAATTAAGATAATTTTCTGCCATACTAATTTGTATAGCCGACAAACTCCCTATTTCAGGGTTTAGCTTTTTTATTTTGTACAATAAATCATTACTTTCAATATATTTGTGGTCACCCGAAAGACTTCCGGAATAGTTTCTTATATACTCGCAGGCGGTAGCTGTGTCGCCCAAATTAAGTACCATATCAATACTCTTCTTGTAATACTCATCGTATGAATGATCCCCTGATAGGGACAAGTATAGTCCCAAGGTGTACAAAAGGTGTGAATATTGGGTTGAGTTATTTTTGTCTGAAAGTTTCAATATTTCCTTAATAGTAACAACCGTATTATTGTAGTCTCTTTTGCTATTGAAATATTCAGCTTTGGCATTAAGAAAGTTTATCATCTTTGTTGTGTCTTTCCACAATTCAGCCTTTTTGTAACCGCTATCAAGAGTAGCTATGACTTCGTTGCTTTTGTTTGTCCAATAGAGATAGGATGCCATAAGCAGGTAACTATCAACTAATTTTGTTTTATCTCCATTTTTCCTGTAATAATCCACAGCTTCAGGCAGTAGCGATTCTTCTGCAAGCGATTCTCCCAATACTTGAAGACTTTTTGCTTTGTTCCAAACAAAGTGCATCTTTTCATCGTGCGAAAAATTATTGTCCAAACCGATTGAATCCAAAAGTCGCAGGGCTATAGCGGGTCTTTCTCTTAATAGTGTATCTGTAGCATGAAGAATTTTTTCATTGCTTTCCTTTATACAACCTGTTATAGTTATAACTAATACAATAATTATCAATATGAATTTGGCATTGATTAATGATGTTGTTAATTGGCTTGTTTTTTTCATATACTTATATTCAGTTGTATGATTATTATCTTTTTAAAATACTCCCATTTAGTTGGACAGATTTTGCAGCAAGTTAAGATAGTTTTTTCTATTGCTTTCTTCTGATTGATTTATGTTGCTTGTGCATAGTACTTTGTAAAGCAAGGATTGATGCGTACCATTCATGGATGTAAAATTGAAAGTAACCGTCCAAACCATTTCACAAAGATAAACAGTTTTTATAAACATTCTAATTGATGTGCTTATATTTTACACTACACCACTGACGTTTGATGAAAATTTTTGGAAAACATTTTAGAGTGGAGCATTGTCGAAGTCAGGAAATTTTTTAGTGCAAAATACTAAAGGAAAAGAGGTCAGGCTTCGCCTGATAGATTATTACGGTCAGCTCCGCAGGGCAAAATCACCAGCCGCCAAAAATCCCCGCCCCTCGTTCCTCTGGGTTTGCACGGTCTTTTTGTCGGCTTCCGCACAATCAACCCTCCTGTTGTTTTTTTCTGTCACACTTTTTGCAATCAATTCTGTCCTACCGGATATGTTTATTAGATGAGTAAAGTTTTGCACTGGTTGGTGGAATTTGCCGCTTGGTTTACCAAGAATTCCACCTTTTGTACTATAAGGACTTGCCTGCGGCAGGCAGGTTTTTTAATCCGATTAATACTAAGTTTTCTTTTAAGAACGCATTACATAAGCTAAGAATACAAAAGTTGGGATTAAAAAGAAAATCCCAACAACAGCGTCCAGCATTTGAACATCTAAGAAGTTATATATCCGGTAGGACGAAGGGTAGGAATAATTCATAATGCGTTAAAAAAACAGCAACAAAAGCATTATCTTTACTTTGATGATAAAATTTATGATCGATCAATAATACCAATAATTGTCTTCCCTGAAGGTTGATACTTTGGAAGGAATACGATACTCGAGCATTATTTCATGGGTGGAATTCGGGCTATAATCTACCGAGAAACTTTGATCATAAGCATAACCTATCCTAAAATTATTGGTAAGATTCAATCCGAACAGTAAAGTCATTTGCTTTGTTGATCTATAGGTAATACCTAAATCGAAAATTTCCCTCTGGCCGGTACTTAAACCGGTTGGATGTTTAAACCGAACTGAAGCATTTCCTTCGATTACCGTGAAATTATAACGATTAACTACCTGAAAACCGAAATTGTAATTCAGCAATTCTGAATCAGTATTTTTGTAAATTACATAGCCATAGCGGTGGTTTGAATTCAGGAACAAGGCACTATCTTTTGCTATAGAAAACAAGTGTGTTGAGGATACTCCCAGAACAAAATGAGAGGATTGAAATTCAAACCCTAAATTTGCATCCGGTTGTATTGTATTTTCTAATTTATTATAAATAGCAGGATCGGTATCATTAACTGCTTCGAGGAGCGTACCATCGGTAGATCTGGAAAAAACACCTGCTGACACACCCATGGATATCCACCAATCCTGTTCATTTCCAATCCTGTAAGCATAAGTCAACATTGGGTTTAAAGCCTGCGACGCTCCAATCCGGTCATTAACAAGCGAAATACCGAAGGCAGAATGATAACTATGAACATATTCCGATGCCTGCACATTGAATACAGTCGGGGAACCATCGACTCCTAACCACTGCTTCCGCACATTACTGAAAAGATAAATATAACCGGGTTTAACTATGGAAGCCGGATTGTAATTAGCCCGGTTATACCAGTCTGTAGCCATACTGATATCAGCCTGTGCAAAACCTTTTGTGCTTAGCAGGGAGCAAAACACCAAAATGATACAGATAAATTGTTGTTTCATATACGTTTGTTATCGCACTAACGTGATATAGCCTTTTTTAGTTTGAACTTTTTTATTTTTATCCAAATAATTGACCAGATAGAAGTAAGTGTCCGAATCGACCGTTCTTCCGTTGTATGTTCCATCCCATCCGTCCGATCCTTTGTAAAGGAGCATTCCATTCCTGTCAACAACCTGCACATCAAATCCTTTCATAAAAACATCATTTACACCATCTCCGTTGGGTGAGAAAACAGTGGGAATAAACGGCGTAACTTCAATTGTTTTGGAGAGAGTGTTGGTACAGCCAATTGAGTCAGTTGCGGTTAGTTTAACCACAAATTCAGTCGTGGAGCCGGTTATTGTGAAAAGATGGTCAACCGAAGCCAGCGTGTCATGAGGTGTTCCGTCACCGAAATCCCATTCGTAAGTAACTCCTTTTTCAGGAGGAATGCTACAGGTCACTGAATTATGTTTGATGTTCACGGTACCGGGCGAAAGGGTAAAATCGCATTTGGGACCCTTATCTACACGCACCAGGGTAGAATCGGTTGCCGTCTGTCCAAGCGCATCGGTAACCTTCACACGATACCATCCGGCCATTTCAGTTATGATATGCTGAAGAACAGGATTTTGATCTGTGGATGTAAAACCGTTGGGACCTGTCCATAAAAAGGTAAACGGAATAACATCACTTGATAACTTTACATTAAGATTTGTTGACGAGCCCTGACATACGGGGCTTCCATTTGAAGCCTTAATAGAAAGGGGATCGGTATAAAGCCTGCTTACTAAAATGTCATCAATATAATAATCGTTTCCACTAATTAGTTTGTATTCGTTTTGCAGTCCAACGGTCACCGCATTTGTAGTATCAGTTCCCGATATAGGAACCGGAAAATTCAAATCATATTTTATCCATATGCCCTCATTAGTAAGAAAAGGTCCTGTATATGTATAGGTTTTGCCATTTGTAGCGTTTTTTGCCTCAATTGAAAATTGAGAGCTCCTTGCTACAACGTATATCCAAAACGAAAAGAGATAACGGTATCCGGTTTTTAAGATCAAATCGCGTTTATAGATATAATTTACGGTAGTACCTGCATTTACCACCATCACCGCACCGTTTGTAATGCCTGTAGAATCTGTATGATCAGCTGTATAATGTGACATAGAACCATTAGCTGTAACAGTGCTCAGGCTGGTTGCAGTCCAAAAGTAAGAATTAGAAGAAGAAATTGCATCCCTTATATGCCGTGGATCTACCACAGCATAATAATTGTCCTGAATTTCCTTTTGATTACTGTCGCCGTTTGCATCGGCAAAAGTATAACTTCCGGCAGGCATATAGATGGATTTAACACGCTCGGTATGCTGTCCGAAGTTTTCGAAAAAGATGGTGTCCCCGTAGGTCTTCGTTTGCCCGTACAGGGATGCAAAGCACATAAGGGCAAGGGCAAATAAAACCGATTTTTTTATTTTGTCTCGCATAATAATTCCTTAAATCCCATGTATTATTACACAATTCCAGATATAATACCAATTGTACGTATAAAACAGTCCAAACTGTTTTATACGTTTACTGTTGTTAATGCCGATTGTAGCGAAGCGAAAATTCCGAGTATCGGAA
>JADGPS010000139.1 GCA_017882285.1 Paludibacter sp.
CGTTTGACTGAATGGAATCATGCCGCTGAGAGAATTTATGGATGGGATGAAAAAGAAGTGCTGGGGAAGTCTGTCTTTATGGTTACCGGCTCGAATTTCAGCCCCAAGTTGAGAGGAGAGCTGACCCGGAAGTTATTGGAAAAAGGATTCCTGAGAACCCAGGTGGAACATACTTCTAAATCAGGCTCTACAATTATTTTCGACTCAATGACAATGGTTAATCAGGACACGAATGGAAATACAATTGGATTTATTGCTGTAAATCGTGACATTACTGAAAGTAGAAAGGCTGATGAAATATTACACCAGAACCAGAAGACCTTTTCGGAGCTGGTTGAACGTGCACCATTTGCAGCAATTCAGCTCAAAAATAATAATACTGAAAATAAATTAGTTACCAGATTAGGATAAAAATATTTTTCCGGCTATTTTTGTTTTGAAAAGGGAACAATGGGGCTTTTGCCCCAACTTACTGTTTTTCAGTATATTGTTCTCTCATTTTTTCTTTTTTTTGCCATAGGGGGTTAATGAGGAACCTATGGCGTTTTTCATTGAGGCAAATATACACGTTATTTATTTGACATCCAAATATTTAACGTGTATTTTGTTTGTTTTTTTTGTAGAGAGAACAGAGAAAAAAAACTACCTCAGCTGAAAAAGGCAAAATCATCATTGGCCGCATCCGCAAAGTTATCTCAGCGCAATTTTCTGAGCTTTTTTCGGAATTTAACAGCTTGATAGACAGTCGAAAACGAGCGGAATATTCGATGGCGGAAATATTAACCGGTGGGTTGTTTATGTTCATTTTTAAAGAAACCTCCCGTAATGCTTACAATAACGACCGAAGCGAGGCATGTTTCAGGAAAAACTTTTATAGGCATTTTAAGTTTAACCTACCACATGCCGATGCTGTTGACGACGTACTTCGTGATTTGTCTCCGGAGCAACTTGAAACCCTCAAGGCGCATTTGGTAAGCAGCCTTATCGAGCAAAAACTTTTCCGCAAATACAGGTTTTTAGGGCAATACCATTTGATAGCCGTGGATGCCACAGGTATAGCCACTTTTGAGCAAAGGCACTGTGAGCAATGCCTGACGAAAACCTCAAAAAACGGTACTACCACTTACTTTCATTATGTATTGGAAGCAAAACTGATAACCTCTTCCGGATTGGCCGTTTCATTGGCATCCGAATTTGTTGAAAACCCTGCCGGGGACGATTTCCAAAAACAGGATTGCGAGCAAAAGGCTTTTGTTCGTTTGTCGGCAAAAATTAAAAAGTACTTTCCGCGCCTTCTCATTTGTATATTGGCCGATGGGCTGTATCCCAACAATACCGTGTTTGATATTTGCGATAAGAACGGATGGATATTTATCATCACTCTAAAAGAAGGTAATTTGAAGACCTTTAACCAGGAGGCAGAATTGCTAAAGGCTACTGCACGAAAAAGAACGGTTTACAGGGCGAACAAAACCTCAAGGAAAACGCTCGAATATGCTTACCTTAACAATATTGAGTACGGCAAGCGTTGCTACTCGTGGGTTGAATGCGAAGAAACCATTGTTTACGTTGATGGAACCTCACCGTCCGTCCAACGGTTCGTGTACATTACCAACATACCCCAAACCAATGAAAACGTGATGGGCACGGCCGACAGCGGACGTCTGCGGTGGAAAATTGAGAACGAAGGATTTAACGCACAAAAGAACCTCGGGTACGAATTGGAACACAAGTTCTCACGTGTGTCATACCCTGCCATGCAAAACTATTACCAACTGCTACAAATAGCACACATGATCAATCAACTGGTAGAACGAAGCAAACAAGTGGTTGATATTTTGATGGAGCATTCCAAGCAAACGATAGTTGATTTATGGAAGAAACTTATAGCTTATCTTACTATGTTTCAGTGCGAAGAAAGCATTCCGATACCTTACCAACCAGGCTAATAGTATAGTTCACGGTGTAAGAACCGTCGCGGAAATACCCCATTCCCGAATCTGGGGAAAATCAGAATAAATCGAAAGGAGTTTCATTTAAAAAGCATAAACAGATTGATCAAAATTTTTGGTGACAAATGGTTGCCAATAGCCACTGCTATTACCTTAACTGATTAGCAATTGTAAATGACCCCAAAGAAATATTTACGCTGAATCACTGTTGGTTGTTAAATTCTGCCGGATCAGAGATAATTTGTCTATGAAATTTTGGGAAGAATCTGCCGGTATTCTTCATATAATTCTTATAATCATCTCCAAATTCTGATATTAACATCTCTTCTTCTTCCGGTAACCGAATAATTATGCTGATAATTGCTGATATTATTAAAATGATTAAGAGGATGTTAGTCGAAATCAAAGCCATACTTAGATATATTATGAATAAAGCAGTGTACATAGGATGTCTGATTTTTGAATAGGGTCCGGATTTAATTAATGAATGATCATTCCTTAATTTCAAATTAGCGTACCATTCTTTTCCCAGGCAAATATGCACCCATATAAGAAATAATATGCCTGTAAATCCGATAACTGTCACTATCCATAAAATTGTTTCCGTGAGTGAAAATATGAATATCTGCATCCAGGAAGGATTTGTGTTACAATTAAAAAATTCTCTCTCTTAGCAAATTCCCAAATGGTTTTTTCAGAAGCGTTGATTAATCCTTCCTTTTTTACAGATGTTGATCCTTTAAATAGATCGGGAAGTATATCTAAGATTCTATGGGAAATATTCTGGTCAAACAGGAA
>JADGPS010000140.1 GCA_017882285.1 Paludibacter sp.
CGAAACTTTAAGGCAGAAATAATTCATACGAATATTGGATTATTGCATATTGGATATAAAGTTGCGAAAAAATTGAATATCCCTCACGTGTGGCATATCAGAGAATATCAAGATCTTAATTGTGGCTGTCTTCCTCTATTTACGAAGAATGGATTTATAAAAAAGATTTGCAGTAAAAAAAACTACCCAATATCCATTACTAAAGGTCTATATAATCATTATAAAATGAAGAGCAATGCTAAAGTAATTTATGATGGAGTAAAGAAAACATCTGCAGCACAGTTCATTTTTCAAAAAGAAAAGTATTTTCTCTTTGTAGGCCGCCTTGAAGAAGCAAAGGGTATAAAGGAATTAATTGCTGCATTCATTGATTTTGCTCAACAAGAAAAAGAATACAAGTTGCTCATTGCCGGAGATGGTGCCGATGTTTTCAAAACTACATTGAGCAAAATGGTAACTCATGCGAGAATGGGGGAGCGAATTGTTTTCCTGGGATTCCTGATCGATATCAATGACTTGATGGCACGCGCTACGGCATTAGTTGTTCCTTCAAAATATGAAGGATTTGGTTTCACTACGGTTGAGGCAATGTTCAATGGTTGCTTGGTTATTGGAAAAAACTCAGGAGGCACAAAAGAAATTTTGGGGCCGGACAATCTGGGAATCCTTTATAATGAGAATAGTGAGCTTGTTGCTATTTTTCATGAATTAGTTAGGTCTGGAATAGAATCCCATTTTTCAACTATTTTAAAAGCGCAGAAAGTGGCCTCAAAGCTCTATTCTTGTGAAAGTCATTCAAATGAAGTATTTAAATTATATAATAATTTAAAATGTAGTCTTTAAACCAACTGATATATGCCACATTATCAAAACCCAGTTTTAAAAATTAGTAAAATCTTTTGTAAAAAAAACATACACTCAATAAATCAGTGAACTATGGCGCATCCACAACAACAAAAATTTGTTGAACTTGCAGAACAGTATTTTATCAGGAAACACAAGCCCTATGATATTACGATTTCATGCAATTGTTTTGAGCATAATCCATACTGGCGTGAAACATTTCTGAACATGCATCGGATGACTAAAGAAGGCGGCCTTTGCTTGTCGCGGTTAAAACATTTCATTATAAAAAAATAGAAAAGGCGAACTGTATGTTTTCAGTTAAGCATGTTATTCGAAAAAGAGTAAAGGGCATTCCTGGCGCTTACGGGTTGCTGGTGTGGTTTATCGCTTTGCCGGGAAAAATAAGAAATATTAAGTATCGTATAGTCGTAAAAAAACTATTGAATGAAACTGAGCTGCGAAGGAAGATTTGTCAACTTGATAAAATTGCAGAATCTCCTGAGAATAAAACATACTATATCATTAGGCGTGATTGTGCATCGATAGGTTTGTTTACTTATGTTGCATTATTTTTAGGTCATATTGCATATGCTGTCGGTAAAGGTTATATCCCGGTTATTGATATGAAAAATTACCCGAGCATGTATTTGAATGATGATGCCTCTGGAAAGGAAAATGCCTGGGAATACTATTTTAAGCAGCCATATAACTCTAACTTGGATGAAATATATAGAAGTGAAAAATATATTTTAAGTCCGACAAAGATACAACCTATGTCGCCTTTTATTCAATCGGTATTTAGTGACAAGGAAAGTTTGTTTTGGAAGACTTTAAGTAGAAAATATATTGTTCTTAGTGATGCTGCAGATAAATATATCAATGATGAATGTACTCGCTTGATAAAGCCAAACATGAAAGTATTGGGTGTGCTGTTTCATGGAACAGATTATGCTAAAGGCAAACCTTATGGGCATCCGATCCAGCCCACAATTAATGAGTTTATAATAAAAGTGGCCGAATTGGAAAATGAATGGGGAGGATTTGATCATATTTACGTAGCAACTGAAGAACGGACAGCGGTTGAGGAATTAGAAAAATTATTCCCGAACAAAATTCTTGTGAATAAAAGGAAGTATTATGATGATCTCGGAATTGATTATAGTAGATATAACTTAAATGAAGTGTCATTTAACAGAGAGAATGATAACAAATTAAAAGGACTTGAATACTTATCTTCAATTTACATTCTTTCAAGATGCCATTCAGTTATCTGTGGTTTGTGCACAGGCACATATGCAGCAAACTATTTGAATCCAAATAACTTTGAACACGCATACTTCTTTTCAAAAGGGAAATACTAAAGTGCACAGTTATTTGCATTATGTTTGAGTCATAAAACCAACCAATTTAGGGATTTATTAAGAAATACGAGTGTTATATGAACCAAGATAATAAATCTAAAAAAGCCAAGCATATCCGTTTAATAGCTTTATATCTGCCCCAATTCTATCCCATTCCTGAAAATGACGAGTGGTGGGGGAAGGGGTATACGGAATGGACAAATGTTGGCAAGGCAAAGCCCTTATTTCGAGGGCACTATCAACCAAGAGTCCCAGCGGATTTGGGGTATTATGATTTGCGTGTGCCTGAGACAAGAAAAGCGCAAGCAGAATTGGCAAGAAAATATGGCATTGAAGGATTTTGTTATTGGCATTATTGGTTTGGAAACGGAAAAAGATTATTGCAAAGACCCTTCAATGAAGTATTAAAATCAGGCGAGCCGGATTTCCCTTTCTGCCTTGGATGGGCGAATCATTCCTGGTATGAAAAACTTTACTCACTTGTTACGGAAAATAAATTATTGATTGAACAGAAATATTCAGGAGAAGATGAT
>JADGPS010000100.1 GCA_017882285.1 Paludibacter sp.
ATTCCGAGTATCGGAACAAATAAATAGTACAATAAGACGAACTTGTCCCGACTTGACGGGAGTCGAAATTGGACTATATTATTTGTGCAATCGGTATAATATCCAATCCCACCGACTTTGAACTTTTTAGAAATACCAAACAGTTTCGTAGTGAGAACTTAACCGTACCCGCCGGAAATACATTGAACTTAGCGATAGAAGCAGCCGTCCGTCAGGAGGTAGCGAACGCAGAAGTAGTGGTGGCTCTAGTTCAGGTTCTGGATATAAGAAAAGATACTAAGATCTAAAAAATCTTTTTATATAATTAAACGGATGACTCTTAAAGAGTTGTCCGTTTTTTGTTTGTTTGTTCGAGAGATCATACAAAATATCATATACTTGATATCAATAATTAAACTCGAGTTCAACTGCTACCATTTATTCTGGTTTTAGAATTCACTTAAAAGAATTTATAATTACAAAAAGTAAAGGACATAATTTTCAAATCTCTCTAAATCAATACTTATTGTATAATATACAGTATAAAATTTTTGTTATTGTACAAAATACATAATTCAATGTATTGAAATTGTGTTTTATAACATAATATTAAAGTCTAAATAATTCAAATAAAGTATCTATTTTTGCAACCAGAATCAACCAGTATGAATTATGCCAAACTCAACTTTATATAATCCCCACGTTTCAGTCGATTGTGTTGTGTTCGGTTTTGACGGTGAAAAGCTGAAAGTGTTGTTAATAGAACGCAGCATTAACGAGCAAAACGAATTGTATAATGATAAAAAACTTCCGGGAAGTATTATATTAAATGATGAAAATTTAGACGATGCTGCTTCGCGGGTTTTAAATGAATTAACCGGACTGAAAAATATATATTTGAGCCAGTACAAGAGTTTTGGAAATCCCAATAGGACAAACAATCCACGGGATATTCTTTGGCTTGAAAATACGACACATTTGAAAATTGGTCGTATTGTTACCGTGGCATATGTTGCATTGATAAAAATTGACCGAAAGATTGTATTTAATACTGAAGATACTTCTGCCAATTGGTATGATGTAAATGAAATAAACAATATGCAATTGGCTTTCGACCACAATCAAATAATCGAAAACGGGTTGCAACATATTCGGCACCGATTGGATGTGGAGCCACATTTATTGTTCGAACTACTACCCCGCAAATTTACCATTTCGCAACTACGAATTTTGCATGATGTTGTTCATCAGACGCGTTCGGATGTGCGGAATTTTCAAAAGAAAGTAGCACAAATGTCAAATCTGGTGATGTTGGATGAAGTAGAAGAAGGCGTTCCACATCGCGCAGCAAGGTTGTATAAGTATAAGAAAAAAGCTCCCTAAATTTCCCAAAGGGGAATTTTAGTTTGGCTTTTCTCCAGATTTTGCAAATTGAAAAGAAAGAAATATAACAATTAATACTAATTTTAAAATTCCCCTTTGGGGGATATAGGGAGTTTATATATGTATCTACTTGGTTATGATTTAGGCAGTTCGTCGGTAAAGGCGAGTTTAGTAAATGCAGAAACTGGCGAATGCGTTTCGAGCGCATTTTTTCCCAAAAAGGAAATGGAAATAAAATCGGTGAAAGCAGGTTGGGCAGAGCAAGACCCCGAAACATGGTGGACAAACCTGAAACTGGCTACTGAAGTTGTGTTGGCAGAATTTGGAACCGATTCGGCAGCCATAAAAGCCATTGGTATTTCATATCAAATGCACGGTTTAGTGTTGGTGGACGAAAATCAGAAAGCTATCCGTGATTCCATTATCTGGTGCGATAGTCGCGCAGTACCTTATGGTGAAAAAGCATTTAAGGAAATTGGTAGTGAAATGTGTTTGTCGCACTTATTGAATTCACCCGGTAATTTTACTTTATCGAAAATGGCCTGGGTAAAAGAACATGAACCCGAAAATTTTGCAAAAGCTAAATATTATATGTTGCCGGGCGATTATCTGGCTATGCGCATGACCGGTAAAGCTTGTACTACAGCTTCAGGTTTATCGGAAGGAATTTCATGGGATTTCAAAAATGAAGCTCCTGCTAAATTTTTATTTGATTACTACGGTTTTAATACCAATATGATTCCTGAAATTGTACCAACTTTTGGATTACAAGGTACATTAAAAGAAGATATTGCTAAAGAATTGGGATTGGCAGTTGGTACACCTATAACATACCGTGCGGGTGATCAACCAAATAATGCATTATCATTGAATGTATTGAATCCGGGCGAAATTGCTGCCACCGGTGGAACCTCTGGTGTAGTTTACGGTGTAAATGATGATGCAAAATACGATCCGCAATCGCGTGTAAATTCTTTTGCTCATGTGAATCATACCAAAGAAGCAACCCGTGTTGGCGTTTTACTTTGTATCAATGGAACTGCTATTCTGAATACCTGGATTAAAAATAACGTAGCTCCCGAAGGAATAAGTTATGCCGAAATGAACGAACTGGCAGCACAAATTCCGGTAGGAAGCGAAGGTATAAGTATTATTCCTTTTGGAAACGGTGCTGAACGCGTATTAGGTAATCAAGAACCGAATTGTTCCATTCATGGTATCAACTTTAACCGTCATACCAAAGCTCATTTGGCACGTGCGGCACACGAAGGAATCGCATTCTCGTTTAAATATGGCATGGATATTATGAACGAAATGGGTATTGAAACAAAAACCATTCGCGCAGGTCATGCCAATTTGTTCCTGAGTCCTATTTTCCGTCAAACATTAGCGAATATCACAGGCGCAACTATTGAATTGTATAATACAGATGGTTCGGTTGGTGCAGCTCGTGGAGCCGGAATAGGAGCGGGGATTTATAAAAATGCAGAAGAAGCTTTTGCTACTTTGAAGAAAATCATTGTAGTAGAACCAGTGAAAGAAGATGTAGCTGCTAGTTTGGAAGCATACGAAAAATGGAGTAAATTTATATAATGTGCTAATTTGAAAATGTGCCAATTTGAAAATGAAAAAACTCATTTGTAAATCATTGGCATAATATCACATTGGCATATCGGCATATTTTTTTAATTTTCAAATTATTAATTTTCAAATTATATTATTATGAGTACAAAAGTTTATTTCCCATCAGTGGGAAAAATCAAATTTGAGGGCAAAGAAAGTAGAAATCCATTAGCATTTCGCTTTTATGATGCCGAAAAAGTAGTTTACGGTCGCAAAATGAAAGACTGGTTCAAGTTTTCAATGGCTTACTGGCACACCTTGTGTGGTGACTCTGCTGATCCATTTGGCGGACCTACTAAAATTTTCCCATGGAATGGTGCTTCTTCAGCAGTTGATGCAGCTAAAGAAAAAATGGATGCAGGTTTTGAGTTTATGACCAAAATTGGTATCGGATACTATTGTTTCCACGATATTGACACAGTGGCCGAAGGTAATTCAATAGAAGAATATGAAGCAAACCTGAAAGCTATCGTTGCTTATGCTAAACAAAAACAAGCTGAATCTGGTATTAAATTACTTTGGGGAACAGCTAATGTATTCAGTCACAAACGTTACATGAACGGTGCTGCTACTAATCCTAATTTTGACAGTGTAGCTCGTGCTGCTGTTCAAATCAAAAATGCGTTGGATGCAACTATCGCTTTAGGTGGCGAAAACTACGTATTTTGGGGTGGCCGCGAGGGTTACATGTCGTTGTTGAACACCAACATGAAACGCGAAAAAGATCATTTGGCCATGATGTTGACCAAAGCGCGCGATTATGCACGTTCGAAAGGTTTTAAAGGAACATTCCTTATCGAACCAAAACCAATGGAACCAATGAAACATCAATACGATGTGGATACCGAAACAGTTATCGGATTTCTGAAAGCTTATGGTTTAGATAAAGATTTCAAAGTAAATATCGAAGTAAACCACGCTACATTGGCCGGTCATACTTTCGAACATGAATTGCAATGTGCAGTTGATGCCGGCATGTTGGGATCTATTGATGCTAATCGCGGTGATGTTCAAAATGGCTGGGATACAGATCAATTTCCTATCGACACTTTTGAATTGACTCAGGCATGGTTGGTTATTCTTCAAGGTGGTGGTTTGCAAGGTGGCGGAACCAACTTTGATGCCAAAACACGTCGTAACTCTACCGATCTGGAGGATATTTTCATTGCTCATATTGCAGGTATGGATGCATTTGCACATGCTTTGGAAGCCGCTGCTGCTATTCTGGAAAAATCACCTTACAAGAAAATGTTGACTGACCGTTATGCTTCGTTCGATGCCGGAAAAGGAAAAGAATTTCAAGATGGAAAACTTTCATTGGAAGATTTACGCGCTTATGCAGTTGCAAAAGGCGAAGAACCAGCTATAATCAGTGGAAAACAAGAGCTTTACGAAGCAATTGTAAATATGAACATCTAATCAATAAGTAAACAAGTTAACGAGTAGACGAGTAAACATCAAGTATGAAAGGTTTACTAGTTTCATTCTAATTTACTCGACTACTAATTTTTCAGTCTACTCCTTAACTTGTCTACACGTTTACTAAAATAAATATTATGAACTCACAAAAAGGAAGTAAATTATATATCTTCGGTATTACCTTGGTGGCAACACTTGGAGGTTTGCTTTTCGGATATGACACAGCCGTTATTTCGGGTGCTGTCGATTCATTGAAAACAGTTTTCCATTTGAATGAAGCTACTTTTGGTAGTATGGCCACCTTTTATCATGGAGCAACAGTTTCTAGCGCATTGATCGGTTGTATTATCGGTAGTGCCATTTCCGGTATTTTTGCAGAAAAATTAGGTCGCAAAAATTCATTGCTTGTTGCAGCCATCATGTTTTTTATCTCAGCTCTAGGTGCTTCTTACCCTGAATTCTTTTTCTTTCATAAAGGGGATGGTTCAATTCCGGTACTGATTGCTTTCAATATCTATCGTATTATCGGTGGTATTGGTGTAGGTTTGGCTTCGGCTATTAGCCCGATGTACATTGCTGAAATTGCACCGGCCGATATTCGTGGAAAATTAGTTTCCTGGAATCAGTTTGCCATCATTTTTGGTATGTTAATAGTTTATTTTGTGAACTATTTCATTACAAAAGGTCAATCTGACGTTTGGATAGCTGATACAGGCTGGCGTTATATGTTTGCTTCGAATGCTATTCCCGCAGCTTTGTTTGGTATTTTATTGTTTTTTGTGCCTGAAACTCCTCGTCATTTAGCTTTGATAGGTCTGGAAGATAAAGCGCTACAAATTCTTACCAAAATCAATGGCTCCAAAACAGCTAAAGAAATTTTGAAAGAAATCAAAGATTCTGCCCATGAAAAAAAGGAAAAAGTTTTGGCTTATGGTTGGAAGGTTTTGATTATTGGTATTTTGTTATCTGTTTTCCAACAGGCCGTAGGTATCAATGTGGTACTTTATTATGCTCCAACCATTTTCAAAGGTCTTGGGTTTGGAACAGGCGCAGCCATGTATCAAACAGTTATCATGGGCTTTGTAAATATAATATTCACTTTGGTGGCTATCTTTACTGTTGATAAATTCGGACGTAAACCTTTGTTGATTATTGGTTCTGTCGGTATGGCTATCGGTATGTTTGCGATTGGAATTTTGGCTTATTATGCCGGTGATTTAATTGCTGAAAGTCCGATTATCGGTATGAGTACCCTGGTTTTCATTGTAATTTATTCAGCTTCGTTTATGATGTCGTGGGGTCCAATCTGCTGGGTGTTGATTTCGGAAATTTTCCCCAATACCATTCGAGGTAAAGCTGTGGCAATAGCTGTTGCAGCTCAATGGATTTCGAATTTCATTGTTTCATCCAGTTTCCCTGCTCTGCAATCAATCAGCATGACATTTACTTACTGCTTGTACGGCGTAATGAGTGTATTATCAATACTCTTTGTCTGGAAAATGGTTCCGGAAACCAAAGGAAAAACATTGGAAGATATGAGTAAACTCTGGAGAAAATAATCTCACCCCTAACCCCTCTCCTTGAGGAGAGGGGAACTTTACGTCCCGAGATTCTGAAAAGGAATTTCGTGACGTTTTTTTTGTTTAATAAGCAGTTAAATGACAAAAATTCATATATTTGCAGTACAAATTTTAAAACACTGATTTGATATTCAGAATTACAGAGATAGATAGAAACTTTCAATATATATTTTAAATCAATTATTTCTATGAGAAATTTTAAAGAAAAACGGATTTTGATCACCGGAGGAGCTTCCGGCATTGGAAAGATTATGGGGAAACTTGCATTAGAACGTGGAGCTGAATTGGTTATCTGGGATATTAATCAAATATCAATTGATAAAACCGTTAATGAATTTGCATCTTTAGGAAAAGTAAGTGCATATAAAATTGATCTGTGTGATAGTGAACAAATTAAAAGCATTGCTTCTTTAGTAAAAAAAGAAATCGGCACAATTGACATTCTTATTAACAATGCCGGCATAGTTGTTGGGAAATATTTCGACGAACATACAACTGAGGACATTAAACGAACGATGGATATTAATGCGAATGCACCGATGTTTGTTACTTCCGAATTTTTAAATGAAATGATAGCACAAAAATCCGGTCATATCTGCAATGTAGCTTCCTCAGCCGGATTTATTTCCAACCCCAAAATGTCGGTTTATGCAGCGAGCAAATGGGCAGTAATTGGTTGGTCTGACAGTTTACGAATAGAAATGCAAATGAAGAAAACCAATGTAAATATCACAACAGTAACACCTTATTATATCAATACAGGTATGTTTGAAGGTGTAAAATCGCTAATTCCAATTCTGAATCCCGAAAAAGTGGCGGAAAAAATTATTCGCGGCATCGAACACAATCGAATTATTGAAAGTATGCCGTTGTCAATGCACTTTATCCGATTGAGTCAGGGAATTTTATCCATTAAAATGTTCGATTGGTTTGCGGGTAGTGTTTTGAGAATTTACAAAACGATGGATCATTTTGTAGGCAGGAAATAATAAACCATAAAAAATAAATCAGATGAATGAAACTTCAATAAATGCCATAGAAAATCTTATTAACGGTCATCGTAACTTTTTTGCGACCCATCGGACTAAAGATATAAAATTCAGAATTGAAAACTTAAAGCGTTTCAAAAGTGCAATTCAGAAGTTTGAAAATAAAATCGCCGAAGCATTGTGGAAAGATTTACATAAGTCGAAAGAAGAAGCTTACCTGACCGAAACAAGTATTGTGCTTCAGGAAATTGACAATCACCTGAAACATCTGAAACATTGGGCAAAGCCCAAACGGGTTCCAACACCAATTCATCTTTTGCCTTCATCAAGCAAAATTATTTACGAACCGCTGGGGGTTTCACTCATAATTGCTCCATGGAATTATCCGTTTCAACTACTGATGAATTCGTTAGTTGGTTCAATTTCTTCGGGTTGTTGCGCCCTGCTGAAACCATCGCCTTACACTCCAACTATCGCGGGAGTGATGGAAGAACTGATTCATGAAACTTTTGAGGAAAAATATATTTCAATCGTTCAAGGCGGAAGGGATGTAAACCGGATTTTGCTCGAACAGCGTTTCGATATTATCTTTTTTACCGGAAGTCCCGATTTAGGTAAAATTGTTATGAAAGCAGCGGCAAATCATCTTACACCTGTTGTTTTGGAACTCGGAGGTAAAAGTCCATGCATTGTTGATGCTACTGCAAATTTAGATGTTGCTGCCAAACGAATTGCCTGGGGAAAAACAATAAATGCCGGTCAAACCTGCATTGCGCCCGATTATCTTTTTGTCCACTCATCAATCAAAAATGAATTGCTGAAAAAGATTGCAGCCAACATGGAGAATATGTTTGGAGAAAATGCACAGGAAAGTCCCTATTTCCCACGTATTGTCAACCAGAATGCCATGCAAAGGCTTCAAAAGCTGCTGTTGCATGGTAATATTATTTATGGTGGAAAAGTTGATACAGACGACAACTATATTTCTCCGACAATTATCGATGAGGTTAAGC
This sequence comes from Paludibacter sp., assembly GCA_017882285.1. GTDB lineage: Bacteria > Bacteroidota > Bacteroidia > Bacteroidales > Paludibacteraceae > Paludibacter. Next base: position 7,987 of record JADGPS010000100.1, read on the forward strand.
CTGATTTTCCAATTATGCAGGAAGAAATATTCGGACCTTTGCTTCCGGTAATGACTTTTGAGAAAATAGATACTGTAATTGAATACGTTAACTCACACGAAAAACCGTTGGCTTTTTATTACTTCGGGAAAAACAAACAGGCAAAAGATGTATTATCAAAAACAACATCCGGTGGTGGCTGTGTAAATGATACTTTGATGCATATTACCAATCATCATCTTCCATTCGGAGGAGTTGGAAATAGCGGAATGGGTCGTTATCACGGTCACGATAGCTTTCTTGCTTTTAGTAATGCCAGATCCATAGTTACAACACCAACATGGTTTGATTTACCGGTGAAATATGTGCCATTTAAGTATTTTAAATGGGTAAAGAAAATTCTTTAAGAAGTTAAGCGCTTTGGTGATTTATTTATAAATCGTTCAAAAGAACTCAGTCAATGGGGATTCGAAGTGGACGACTCTGTACGCGCTGCAAAAAAGCAAGCGTGATGTAATTTTTAAGTGATAGCCTCACTTCCGGGTGAGACTATCACTTTTTAAAATGGGAAACCCGAAAAACCAAAGCCCAAACGACTTATTAATACCCTATTTACCGGATAAAAAAGCTATATCAATCTGACTATCGTTTTATTGTGTTTAACTTAACTTCTCTTGCAAGATAATATGTGAATTATGTAACTTATTTTTAAAATTATATAAAAGATTTCTTTAAAAAAGATAGCATCTTTGTCGCAAAATCTTGCAGTTTACTGAACACCAGTATATAAAGCGTGGTCGTTGCTTTTATGTTGTGGGATGGGTTCTTGGTCGAACCTTAAGTACGGTGTAGACATTCTGGTCACGCTATTTTTTTGCTTTCACTTTTTAATATCAAATTAGATGTCATGAATAATTCAAGCAAACTATCAAAGACTGCAAACCTGCGTCAAAAAGCAGAAACGCTTCTGAGAATAAATTCATCAGAAACAGGTTCGCCTCTTTCCGAAATAGAAACACTGAAACTAATCCACGAACTGGAGGTACACCAGATTGAACTGGAATTGATAAATGAAGAACTTATGCTGGCAAATTCCGCAGCACAGGAGGCTGCCCAGAAATATACTAAATTA
>JADGPS010000141.1 GCA_017882285.1 Paludibacter sp.
GCCTTTTGACTTTTTATTTTCCCGTTCTTTTTCATGATAATTAATTTAAACATTAACATATGTAACTGAGGATATGAGACTCCCTGCCAATTAAAGATTTTAATAAATTCAGGGTACTATCAAAATTAACTCTTAGTCATTATTAAAACAATTTTATTTTACACCAAGAAATCAAACACACTCATAAGAGCCATTATAAACTCCAATGTACAATCATATTTCACCAGAAAGCTGCAGAAATCTATTTTCTTTTTGTTCCGATATCAGGCAGGAAAACAGTGAGTACACCGATAAGCGGCAAGAAAGCACAAACATGGTAAACATGATCGATACTGGTTTTATCAGCCAGCATTCCGAGCAAAGCAGATCCCAACCCTCCCATGCCAAAAGCAAAACCAAAGAATAATCCCGAAATCATTCCTATCTTACCGGGAATAAGTTCCTGTGCATAAACCAGGATCGCTGAAAATGCAGAGGCAAGTATCACACCAATCATTATACTTAGTACAGTGGTCCAGAAAAGGTTGGCATACGGCAACAACAGAGTAAATGGCGCGACACCGAGAATAGAGAACCAGATAACATACTTTCTTCCTACCCGGTCACCAATAGGGCCGCCCAGGAGTGTTCCGGTGGCTATTGCAAAAAGAAACAGGAACAGATGCACCTGCGAAATTTGAATCGATACATTAAACTTATGAATCAGGTAAAAAGTAAAATAACTGGTGATGGATGCCATATAGAAATATTTTGAAAAAATAAGGACCAGCAGAATCACTACGGACCAGGCGACTTTTGTTTTCGACAAACCATGTCCTTTTGTTATTTCAGTAACTTTTTCCCGCATCCTGTTCATATGATGATTATACCAGTTGCCAACATTTAAAAGCACAATAATCGCAAGCAGGGCAAGTATTGAAAACCAAATGATACTCGACTGCCCAAAGGGAACGATGATCATAGCTGCAAGTATGGGCCCCAACGATCCTCCCAGGTTGCCACCTACCTGGAAAATGGATTGGGCCAATCCCCTGCGGCCGCCCGAAGCCATGTAGGCAACCTTCGATGCTTCAGGATGAAAAACAGACGATCCTGTTCCGATTACAGCTACCGAGACCAAAAGCAAAGCATAATTTTTTGCCTGAGAAAGGAGGATTAACCCCGTGAGTGTAAAAACCATACCAACCGCAAGAGAATAAGGTTGCGGTTTACGATCGGTATAAAATCCGATAAGTGGCTGAAACAAAGAGGCTGTTAACTGAAATACAAGGGTAATGATTCCTATTTGTGAGAAGTTAAGGTGAAAAGAATTCTTAACTACCGGATATATGGAAGGGATAATGGATTGAATGGTATCGTTAAGAAGGTGAGAGAAGCTAATGGATAATAAAATGGAAAATATTGTTTTCCCTGCTATATCGCTGGCTAATGCTGCCGAAGTCTGATCGTCCTGATTTTGCATATTTCTGAAAAATAAATTAGGCAAAAATAAACATCCATTGGTAATGCAGGTAAAAAACAATCAGATTAGAGCCAGTAAATATTTTAGTGAACACAGAATTAGAGCCTAAATACTAAATTTTATACGCAAACTTGATCCCTGTATTTAATTACCCTGACATTAAGAACATCTGAAATTGAGCCTTTCGGATATTCAAGCAGCAGGCAGAAATAGCAAAAAATGTACTTTTTTAAATAGATGGTAAAAAGCCATTACCATACATGGTTTAATTAACTTCATGGGCTTTGCAACAAGAAATAACCTGCCGATCGAAATTATAACAATGTATTGTGTCTTCAGCTAAATATAAGGCATGCAAGTTTGAAAAATACCAAAAGAAAGGCTCTGGAAGAGCTTTTTCAAAAAGACATTTTCAATAATTTAATGAAATATATAAACAATATTTTTTTGCTCCAGGTTTACGCCAAATCTTGAAAAACGGATTAAACCGGAGATGCATGATATTTTTTTGCACACTCCGGTTGAATATTAAAAACACTCCTGAAACCATAAACCTGAGCGATTATCAGGTTTCATTTCAATTTGCCTTTACACGTTTTGTAACTTATTAAGAACTTCAACCATTGCGGGGGAGAGATCGCTGTGATGATGGACAATCTTCCATGTTCCCCCTTCTTTCTGATAGATGTTCGTTACACGAACCTGATCAGTGACCTTTTGCCCGGCAATCCTGAAACCCGCGTTCTCCACGCCAATTTCATAAGCCATATCCCCGACTACCCGGATGAACTGATCCTGTAGCTCGACATGACCTTCTGAAGCTACCTGAGCGGTTTGATCCCATGTTGCCCAAACGTCCTTCCATCCTACCTGCCGTCCTCCAATCGGGTGCATAGTGGTAACTACCGAACTGTGTGACCAAATATCTGACAAGGATTGAGAACTTCCATTTACCATTTTGTTTAGCGCTGCATAAAACTGATTTGATGCATTGCGGACTTCATCTTCGGTTGACATAATTTGTTTTCCTTTCGCTAATTTGTAGAATTAATTTTGATTAATAAAACGAAACCAGCCATAACACTTGTTTGGAGATCAATAAGGTATGACTGTAATTTATCCTAATGCAATTTGCAATAGAACGCAGAAGAATTAACCTGAGATTTGGCTAATTAAGATCACCTACTTTTTTCATAACAGGTTATCATTTGCCTGTTTAGAACAAAATACTTATCTTAAACAAATCACATCAAAAAACGTTCATCTTCACA
>JADGPS010000048.1 GCA_017882285.1 Paludibacter sp.
TTGAGAATTTGAATAGATAAGATTTCGGTGCGCTGCACCTTTAATATCGTGGACTGCTGATTTAGCTACAAATATTGACGGTGCTCCGCACCTGAAAACTCTTTGTAGTCCAAGTTTGCACACATTGGATAGTTCAAGTTTAGACGAAGTCGTAACTTGGACTGAAAATCAATGCAGTTTATAACTGATATTTATTAAGTTGCAAACTTAAATCCTTTTCAGCACAAGTTTCCGCTTCGCTCAAACTTGCGCTATGCAGGGGCAAGTACGCCGGAAATTTATTTCATCCTTTCCCCCGCTCGCACAGATTTGTAATCCGTGCGAACCGATATTCAAAAAAACGCATTTATAATCTGGCAATTAAGTCATTATTGTATTGGCATAGGTCTGGAGACCTGCACCAGCGAGTGGAGAATGACATTGGTGGTAATGGTGTACCTGTGGAGAATGAGGGAAAAATATAATTGAAAATATTTCTTAACAAAAACAAGAGCTGCCTCCAACCGGAAGCGGCTCTTGTTTGTATTATCAGGTTTTTTTGATATTTGTAAAAAAAACCTCATATTGTTTTTCAATCTGACGGTGAAAACTTGAGGGAAGTGTTGTCCAATCCCGCAATTCGACCAAAATAGGGATATTACTTTCTTTAATTTTTTCCTGCAAAAGCATATATTCATTCACTGATATTCCTTGTAGAGTTTGAGTACGAATAACCAAATCCAGATCGCTGGTATCATGCGCTGTATTATTCACTCTACTTCCATACGCCCATATTTCTACCGGTTGTTTTATTTCAGTAAACAGCTTATGCAGTGTCTGTTTATCTTTTTCGCGGATTAGCATACATCAGTTATTTTGGTTTTTTATAGCCACAATTATACTTTTTGAATCCAATATAAACTGAGGCAATAATTTGAGGGTTTCTTCGGCAAATCCAATCCCATAATCGTGGGCTGTACTGTTTCGGTTGTCTCGATAAATGAGCCACCTTTCGCAAAGTTCCATGTCAATAATACCATGCAAGGCTGCATGACGGAAAACATCTTTAAATACCAACATATCCACAGCTTTTGAAGTTGGGAAATAGGGCTTTAACGTTTTTTTAAGCAACTTGCCTGTTTGTTCGATAATAATTTTAAACTCTTTTATACAAGCTGAACGATACATATCAAACTCAATATTATTTTGATTGGTACATTGCAACAAACCAAAAGCTTTCTCCAAAGTTGTCGTGCAGCGTTCTAAATAGGTAGTATCTATATCCATATTTTTTGTAGAGATTAGATTTGTTCGATACAAAAATACAAATTTGTTCGACACCAACAAATAAATTTACATTTTGCAAGACTATAAATTGCAAATGATCAATTTTAATTGCAACAAGAGCCACCTCCAACCGAATGCGGCTCTTATTTTATAATTCGTGTAATTCGTAATAAACGTGTTACGCATTTTCAGGACGCAATTGACGAACAACAGCACCGGTACGCCACATTTCGCTTTCGCGAAGTTCTTTCAGTTCAGCATCCAATCCGGCGCGATAGTCGGGTTTTGAGTTGGTATCGATAGAACGTTGTGCTTCATTGCCACAAGCAACTTCGGCATACAATTTTTCGAAAACCGGTTTGCTGGCATCATGGAAAGGTCCCATCCAATCCAACGCACCACGTTGAGCGGTAGTTGAACAGTTGGCATACATCCAATCCATACCGTTTTCGGCAAAAAGCGGCATCAACGATTGTGTCAATTCTTCTACTGTTTCATTGAATGCTTCAGAAGGAGTATGACCGTTGGCACGAAGCACCTCGTATTGAGCCAACAAAATTCCCTGAATGGCACCCATCAATGTTCCACGTTCGCCGGTCAAATCTGAATAAACTTCACGTTTAAACGTTGTTTCGAACAAATAACCCGAACCAACTCCAATTCCCAAAGCTACTACACGATCGTGAGCACGACCGGTTGCATCCTGAAAAATGGCATACGAAGAGTTTAAACCGCGACCTTGAAGGAACATGCGACGAAGCGAAGTTCCCGAACCTTTTGGTGCAACAAGAATTACATCGACATCTGCCGGTGGAATAATGTTTGTGCGTTCTTTGTAAGTGATTCCGAAGCCATGAGAAAAATACAAGGCTTTTCCTGCTGTGATGTATGGTTTGATGATTGGCCACACTTCAATTTGCGCTGCATCCGAAAGCAAATATTGAATAATAGTTCCGCGTTTGCAAGCTTCTTCAATTTCGAAAAGCGTTACACCGGGAACCCAACCATCGGCAACGGCTTTTTCCCAAGTTTTGCCACCTTTGCGTTGTCCGATAATTACATTAAATCCATTGTCGCGTAAGTTCAGTGATTGTCCCGGACCTTGAACGCCATAACCGATAACAGCGATTACTTCGTCTTTCAATACTTCACGGGCTTTTTCCAATGGAAATTCTTCGCGGGTTACTACATTTTCGTCAACACCGCCAAAATTCATTACTGCCATTTTGTTTTTTGTTTAAATTATTTTGAAATAGTTATTTGTATACTTTTTATAACTTTTCCAAAGTTTGGAACTTTGAAAAAGTTAGGTCTATTAAAATACTACTCTTGCCCGACAGGCAACTTTGTCTTCTTTGCAAATCTCGAAACGAAAATCGCCGGTTGCAATTTCCTGACCGGCTATTTCCACAAAATCATCGTAAAGCATTTCGTTCATAAAATTGAACTCGAACCGTTTTACGCTGCATTTCCGGTAGCAATCCAGCGAAAAACAATCGCTGATCCATTCAATATAACTAATAGTATTGACGTGTCCGTTAATGTCAATATCACTGTATTTTACTTTGAAACCATCGTAATCTTCACCTTCAACAGCATCTAATTTTATTGGTTTTTCAATCAGCCCAGCTTCACCGGAAGCAAATTTATGAATGCCTTCGAGCGTTTGTAAATCTTTAGCGCGACGGGTTTTCATATCGAAAAATACCCATACAGAACAGGCATTTCCGATTATTTCGTTTTTTTCATCGCGAATGCAAAAATTACGGGTTGTGCTGGCACGTCCAACATTTTCAATCCAGGTTTCTACAGAAATATTTTCATATTGCTCCGGAAAACGATTCATTTCTACTGCAAACCGGGTTAAAACCCAGGTGCATTCCATTTCGTTTAAAAACCGAATTCCGAAACCATTATCATCGGCATTGTAACCTGCCGTTGTCAACAAAATGTTGGCCATTGCCGACATGGTTACTTTGTACTGGAAATCTACATCTTGCGGTTGAACGCGAAAGGAATATGTTTTTCGGTATGACATTTTGAAACTTTTTTATGAGGCTCAAAATTAATTATTTTTTCCGAACTTCAATTGAATGCTTTCGAGCATATCGCTCAACCGTTCTACTTTCGATTTGGTTATTGCCACTCTACCTGAACGGATAAATTGCAACACACCAACCGATTCACTGAGTTCGTCAAACAAATCCTGCGTTTCCTGGTAATGTCCTGCTTTTTGCAAAACCACAAAATCGTTATTCATTTCCAGAATACGAATATGGTATTTGCGTATTAAATCTTCAACAGAACCATTCTCCAACAGCTTATCAGTTGCTACTTTATACAAAGCAATTTCCTGAAAAATCAACCCTTCATCAGTGTTATAATACGCTTTTAAAATATCAATACGTTTGTCAATTTGTTGAACCACTTTTTTGACAATATCTTCTGTCGTATAAAGCGTTATCGTAAATTTATGAATTCCTTTTATTGCAGAAGGTGAAACAGATAATGTTTCAATATTCAATGCGCGACGCGTAAAAATAATGGTGATCTGACCAAGCAAACCAACTGTATTTTCTGAAAAAACGGTAATTGTATATAATGTATTTTCCATATATTTATAATTTTCAATGACTCAATTTCCAATTTTCAATTAAAGAAATTCTTCATTGGGAATTGGCAATTAAATAATTGGTAATTGAATTAATCTCCTAATAAAATGTTTGTAACACACGCACCGGCCGGAACCATTGGAAATACCATGCCTTTTTTCTCCACATTTACAACCAGCAAATACGGTTTGTCGTCTTTCAACATATCAACAATAGCGGCATCCAGTTCCTCTCGTTTATGCACTTCAGTTCCGTCAATTCGATATGCTTTGGCAATGGCAATAAAATCCGGATTTTGCATTTCGGTAAATGAATAGCGTTCGTCAAAGAACATTTCCTGCCACTGGCGCACCATTCCAAGGAAATGGTTATTCAAAATAATCATTTTTACGCCGATTTGCTCTTGCATAATTGTTCCCAATTCCTGAATAGTCATTTGGAAACCGCCATCGCCACAAAAAGTGCAAACAGTTCGTTCAGGCGCTCCCATTTTTGCACCGATAGCTGCCGGAAGACCAAATCCCATTGTTCCCAATCCGCCTGAAGTAATCAAACTGCGGGTCTGGGAATATTTTGAATAACGCGCTGCAAGCATTTGATTTTGTCCAACATCAGTTACAATTACAGCATTATTAAATGTTGCTTCCGACACTTTGCGAATTACCTCGCCCATTGTGATTTCACCTGTTTCAGGATGAACTTCGCGTCGAATCACTTTTTCAAATTCAAGTTTTTCATATTCTTCGAACGAAGCAATCCATTCGGTATGTTTTGCCGAGTTAAGTTTTGCAGTTAATGCTGGCAGAGTTTCTTTTGCAGAACCTAAAACCGGTGCATCCGGTTTTACATTTTTGCCAATTTCAGATGCATCAATATCCAAATGTATTATTTTAGCCTGCTTGGCATACGTTTTCAAATCACCTGTAACGCGGTCGTCGAAACGCATTCCGATGGCAATCAGCACATCACATTCGTTTGTTTTCATGTTCGGGCCTACATTTCCGTGCATTCCGAGGAATCCTTTATTCAATCTGAAATCGGAAGACATGGCAGACAATCCAAGCAAAGTTGATGCTGCCGGAATATCGGCTTTTTCCAAAAATACTTTCAATTCTTCTTCAGCATTTGAAAGAACAACACCCTGACCCACCAATGCAAAAGGTTTTTTTGCCTGATTAATAATCTCTGCTGCCAATTCAATTTGTTCGGGATTTACTTCGGGAATAGGAAGATAACTGCGAATAAAAGTGCACGGTTTGTATTCAAATTCAATTTCCTGAAATTGAGCATTTTTCGCAAAGTCAAGAACAACCGGTCCGGGGCGACCACTGCGTGCAATATAAAAAGCCCGCGCCACAGCCCAGGCAATATCTTCAGCCCGACGAATCTGATATGCCCATTTGGTAATTGGTTGAGTAATTCCAACCACATCAATTTCCTGAAATGCGTCAGAACCAAGTAAAGCAGCTCCAACTTGTCCGGTGATAACTACCAAAGGCGTGCTGTCCATCAAAGCATCTCCAATTCCTGTAATAGCATTTGTAGCTGCCGGTCCGGAAGTAACCAGACAAACACCCACTTTCCCCGAAACGCGCGCATAACCTTGTGCAGCATGTGTTGCACCTTGTTCGTGACGGGTTAAGATATGATTAATGTGTTTGTCGAAATCGTATAAAGCATCGAAAACGGGCATTATAGCACCGCCCGGATAACCGAAAATTGTATCAACGCCTTCGCTTACTAAGCAACGCATAAAGGCTTCGGCTCCTGTTATTTTTTTGTTCTCCATAATTTTAAATTACCCCTAAATCCCCTAAAGGGGACTTAAAAAGTGAAATTAATATGTTATTCACTAATCATAAAATTCTCAAAATGTAAACCACACCAAAAGCCCCCTTTAGGGGGTTGGGGGTCGTATTAATCTATCATTCGCACAGCGCCTTTATCAGCGGAACTTACCAGACTGGCATAAGCGCGAAGCGCCTTGGATACGACTCGATTTCTGTCTTTCGGTTTAAAAGCGTCTTTGCCACGAGATTCTTCGGCTTGACGACGTTTCACTAATTCTGATTCGCTTACTTTTACATTGATAGAACGATTTGGTATATCAATTTCAATCATATCGCCATCCTGAATCAATCCGATATTTCCACCGGCAGCAGCTTCAGGCGAGATATGACCAATTGACAAACCGGAAGTCCCACCTGAAAAACGACCATCGGTAATCAATGCACATGCTGCTCCAAGATGTTTTGATTTGATATACGAAGTCGGATATAACATTTCTTGCATGCCCGGACCGCCTTTCGGACCTTCGTACGTAATAACAACTACATCACCCGAAACCACATCGCCCCGTAAAATTCCTTCGCAAGCTGTATCCTGAGAAGTGAAAACCTTGGCCGGTCCGCTGAATTTCCAAATACTTTCGTCAACTCCGGCGGTTTTTATAACGCATCCATCTTGTGCAATGTTTCCTTTCAAAATTCCCAAGCCGCCATCTTTTGTGTAAGCGTGTTCCACATCGCGAATACAACCACTGACTCGGTCACCGTCCAGTTCGTGATATTGTGTATGTTGTGAACCCATCACCAAATTAAATTTGTGTGCAGGCGCACTTGTATATTTTTCAATCGCTTCGTCAGAAACTTTTGGATTTGTAATATCAAATTTTTCAATTGCTTCACCCAAAGTCAATCTATCAACTCGTTTTACTGTAGTATTAAGTAAACCACCTTTGCTGAGTTCCGCTAAAATCCCCAAAATTCCACCAGCACGATTTACATCCTGAATGTGGTATTTTTGTGAATTTGGAGCCACTTTGCAAAGACAAGGAGTTTTACGCGAAAGTGCATCAATGTCATCCATGCTGAAATCCACTTCCGCTTCGTGAGCGATAGCCAGAATATGCAATACGGTATTTGTTGAACCGCCCATGGCAATGTCCAGTATCATAGCATTATTGAATGCTTCATGGGTTGCAATGGAACGGGGCAAAACACTTTCGTCGCCTTCAAAATAATATTTATTGGCATTTTCAACAATCAGTTTAGCTGCATCGATAAAGAGTTGAGTGCGGTTTGCATGCGTTGCAACGATTGTTCCGTTACCCGGTAAAGCCAATCCGATTGCTTCGTTCAAACAATTCATGGAATTGGCAGTAAACATTCCCGAACACGAACCGCAAGTTGGACAAGCAGCATTCTCAATTCGTTTTACCTGTGCATCCGAAACACTTTCGTCAGCCGATTGAACCATGGCATCCACCAAATCCAACTGTTTTCCATCCAGTTCACCGGCTTCCATCGGACCGCCCGAAACAAAAACAGTTGGAATATTCAATCGCATGGCTGCCATCAACATACCGGGAGTGATTTTATCGCAATTGCTTATACAAACCATGGCATCTGCTCTGTGACCATTAACCATATATTCAACACTATCGGCAATAATGTCGCGTGAAGGAAGTGAATAAAGCATTCCATCATGTCCCATTGCAATTCCATCGTCGATGGCAATGGTATTGAATTCGGCGGCAAAACATCCGAGTTTTTCTATTTCTGCTTTTACTTTCTGACCAATTTCGTGCAAATGAACGTGCCCCGGAACAAATTGGGTAAATGAGTTTACAATGGCGATGATCGGCTTTCCCATTTGATTGTCAGTCATACCATTTGCACGCCAAAGCGATCGTGCACCAGCCATTTTTCGACCGGAAGTTGTGGTTGAACTGCGTAATTCTCGTTTCATAACCCCAAACCCCTAAAGGGGATTTTTATTAGTTAGTATTATTCTTTCTTTCCCTTTCCCCTTTAGGGGTTTGGGGTAATAAAAAACCTTTCTCCGTTATGGTGAGAAAGGTTTTTTTGTATTTCAAATACATTTATACACGTAACCACCTCACCTCTGATTATTGACCAAAAGAAGCACGACGAGTACGAGAATTGTATAAATGCGTTGAGAAGTCATAATGTTATCATTTTTCGGTTGCAAAGATACGGCAAGAATTCGGAACTTCAAATAGTTTGGAAGAAAAAATTGTTATTTTTATTCAAATTGTAAGAAATCAGGCTGATTTTATGCGAGAAAATCATAAATCAACCTGTGTTGAGCAATTTCAATCCAAAAGTGTTATATAAAAACTTAGCCGCAGATAAAAGATAAGCAGTCTAAAATGAATAATGACGGTAAATTTGTATTATTTTTGCATGCAATTTTGACAATATCATGGAAAATAGAAGCTATCAATATATAAACCATATCAACTCACCTATTGATTTAAAAGCAGTTAAAAGAAATGACCTTACTGTAGTTTGTGACGAGCTTCGACAGTTTATCATCGATGAAGTATCAAAAAATCCGGGACATTTGGGTTCAAGTTTAGGTGTTGTTGAGCTTACTGTGGCACTTCATTACGTATTTAATACGCCTTACGACCGTATTGTATGGGACGTTGGGCATCAGGCATACGGTCATAAAATTTTGACCGGTCGTCGAGATCGTTTTCATACTAATCGGCAATTCAAGGGATTATCAGGATTTCCTTCACCAAAAGAAAGTGAATATGATGCTTTTGGTGTAGGTCATTCATCCACTTCCATTTCGGCAGCATTGGGCATGTCGGTAGCATCATTACTTAAAGAAGAAAATAACCGAAATGTGGTGGCGATTATCGGTGATGGTGCCTTGACGGGTGGGTTGGCATTCGAAGGGTTGAATAATACTTCCGTAGATAAAAATAACTTATTAATTATTCTGAACGACAATCAAATGGCTATTGACCCGATTCAAGGGGGTTTTACACAATATTTAGTCGATATTACCACCTCGCGAACATATAACAAGATTCGTTTCAAAGCCGCAAATTTGTTAAAAAAAATGAATATTATTACAGATAATAATATTCGTAGAATTATCCAATTTAATAACAGCGTAAAAGCCACTTTAACACACCAAACCAACATTTTTGAAGGAATGAATATTCGTTATTTTGGTCCGGTAGATGGTCATGATGTGGAGGGTTTGGTTAGAATATTGTCGGATATAAAAGATTTTAAAGGACCAAAAGTGCTCCATTGCATTACCAAAAAAGGGAAAGGCTACGAACCGGCCGAAAATTCCGCCACCGAATGGCACGCTCCCGGTAAATTCGATGTGGAAACCGGCGAACGCAATTCAACGCTGACCTCGGTTTCAACTCCCCCACTCTTTCAGGAAGTTTTCGGGGAAACCTTGCTCGAATTGGCGTTGAAAAATGAAAAAATTGTGGGTGTAACTCCCGCAATGCCATCGGGATGCTCCATGATTATTATGCAAAAAGAAATTCCGAATCGGGTTTTCGATGTGGGAATTGCCGAAGGTCATGCAGTAACTTTCTCGGCCGGAATGGCTAAAGAAGGTTTGATTCCGTTTTGTAACATTTACTCCTCGTTTATGCAACGGGCTTACGACAATGTGATTCACGATGTGGCTTTACAGGAATTGAATGTTGTGTTATGTCTGGATCGTGCGGGAATTGTAGGAGCCGATGGAGCGACTCATCACGGCTTATTTGATTTGGCTTACATGCGTTGCATACCCAATATGACAATTGCCGCACCCCGAAACGAAATAGAACTACGTAACCTCATGTTTACCGCACAACAGCCAAATATGGGACCATTTGTGATACGTTATCCGCGTGGTAAAGGAAATATTATCGATTGGCGTCAACCCATGAAAGCGTTGGAAATTAGTAAAGGCGAATGTCTGAAAGAAGGAAAAGATTTGGCAATTCTAACAATAGGAACCATGGCAGGTCATGCTCAAATTGCCATTGAACAAGTTGAAAAAAAATACAATACTTCGATTGCACACTATGATATTCGTTATCTGAAACCATTGGACGAAGCTATGCTTCATGAAATTGGTAAAAAATTCAAACAAATTATTACCATTGAAGATGGTGTAATTCAGGGTGGATTCGGCAGTGCTGTATTGGAATTTATGTCGGATAATAATTACGATACTCATGTAAAACGTCTTGGAATACCGGACAGTTTTATCGAACACGGAACGCCGGAAGAACTTTACACCATGTTGGGATTAGATGCCGAGGGTATTGCGAAAAGCATAACTGAATGCATGAAAAGTTCTAAGATTCTGAAGTTTGAAAAGATAGAGACTGGAAGATAAATATCAGTTACTTAACTTTTATAATCAATCACATTTTCTTCTATGAAATCTCTTTTCTTTGCCTTCATATTATCCCTAACATTAAACGTTTACCCACAATCAACCGTTTCCACCAAAGAACCATTAAGATTATCAGTGAATCGCCACAGAAAAACTGCTTTGAGCAAACTCATGACAGACTCAAAGTGGAATGAATTGTTCCCTAATCGATATGGGCATGGTGCAAAAAATCTGAAAACGAAAATTCCCGATTTTTATTCCTTCCACGCATTTGTGGCTGCAGCGAAATTTTTTCCAGATTTTCTTATAGGCGATGCGGTTAGTCAAAAACGAGAACTGGCTGCATTTCTGGCGAATATTGCCCAAGAAACCAGTGGTGGTTGGGCTGAAGCTCCGGGTGGATATTTTAAATGGGGACTTTTTTATTTGGAAGAAAATCAAAACGTCGTGAAAAATGCGTATGCAGACGTGTCGAAAAAAAATTATCCGCCGATAATCGGAAAATACTATTTTGGTAGAGGTCCGAAACAGCTGAGCTGGAACTACAACTACGGCCAATTCAGCGAGGTCTGGTTTGGAACGAAAGACTCTTTGCTGCAACATCCTGAGTGGTTAGCAGAAGATCCTGTATTGTCATTTGCTTCGGCTATCTGGTTTTGGATGACTCCGCAATTTCCCAAACCATCATGCCATGACATTATAACCGGCATCTGGACGCCAAATGCTAATGACCTCCTAAAAGGACGTCTACCCGGCTTTGGAGCTACCGTAAACGTGATTAATGGCGGTGTGGAATGTGGAAATGGAACAGAACTTGAAAAAACTTCTTACCGTTACAAATATTATCAGTATTTTTGTGATTATTTTCAGGTTTCGCAAGGCGAAAATGTTAGTTGCATTAATCAAAAACCATTTGGGCAATAACTTAAAATTATGAATGAAATCCTATAGTTTTCATCTTATCGAACTTTCTTTAAGAACATATTCTAATCACATATTTTACTTATCAATTCTAATCTAAAAATGTATGAAACGCATATTAATCACACTTTGTGGACTTTGTCTACTCACTTTTTATTCATTTTCACAGCCTACAGTAAAAATGGGAAAAAATAGTTTTAAACCATTCAAAACACCTATCAGCTTAGCGGTTGCCGACAAAAGGGCTGATTCTATTTTATCGTTGATGACTATTGACGAAAAAATAGAGATGATAGGAGGTCATAATTCTTTCTTTACACAAGGATTTAAAAAGTACAACATCCCTGAATTCTATTTTTCGGATGCTACACAAGGAGTTCATATCCGTAAAAATTTGGACAGTTCTACACAAAAATCAACAGCTTTTCCTTGTCCGTTAGCACTTACTGCCACCTGGAATCCATCGTTGGCGAATAGTTTTGCAAAGAGTATTGGCGAAGAATGTCGCGCAAACAATGTGGCTGTATTGTTAGGACCAGGAATGAATATTTACCGTATTTCGCAGAATGGTCGTAATTTCGAGTATTTTGGTGAAGATCCGTTTTTGGCAGCTCGTATGATTGAAAATTATGTAGTAGGTATGCAAAGCACAGGAACAATCACTACATTGAAACATTTCCTTTGTAACAATACGGATTTCCACCGTCGTCGTACTAATTCTGTAGTTGACGAAAGAGCTATTCACGAGATCTATCTGCCTGCTTTCAAAGCAGGTGTTGATGCCGGAGCAATGGCTGTGATGACTTCATACAATCAAGTGAATGGTGAATGGTCAGGACAAAACAGTTATGTCATTAATCAATTATTAAAAAAAGAACTTGGCTTTAAAGGTTTGGTAATGACCGATTGGTGGTCGGTATATGATCCTGAGAAAGTAATTAAATCGGGATTGGATCTGGAAATGCCCGGTGATAAAAACCCCAATGATCCTCAATTCAACGAACTAGGCGATACTTACCTGAGAACGAATGCTGCCAGACTGATCAAAGAAGGCAAAGTGACTGAAGCTGATGTTAATCGTATGGCTAAAAATAGTATGCGTACTTTTATAGCCATGGGTCTCTATGATCGTCCGGTGAAAGTTGAAAGTTATTTGGAAAAATATCCCGAACATGAAAAAGTGGCCTTACAAACTGCCCGCGAAGGTATCGTATTGTTGCGCAACGAAAAGAATATCCTGCCCCTTACGCCAACTGCAAAGAAAAACATTTTGGTGGTTGGAAAGTATGTTGAAAACATAGCCCGTGGTTTGGGATCTGCGGAAGTATTAGGTTATAATAATATCAGCATGATCGATGCATTACGTGCAGAATTTGGTCCGACAGTTGTATATGATAAAAATCCAACCGACGAACAACTGAAAGCAGCAAGTTTTGTAGTGGTGAGCATTGGAACAAGCGATAGCGAAGGTTGGGATAAATCGTTTAATTTGCCCGCCGAAAGCAATGCTTTGGTTGAAAAAGTGACCAAACTCAACAACAACATGGTAGTAGTAGTAAATGCCGGTGGAGGTTTGAAAATGACCGACTGGAACACTAAGGTACCTGCCATCATTTACGCCTGGTATGCCGGACAAAACGGATATACTGCATTAGCCGAAATTCTTTCGGGAAAGACAAATCCTTCGGGAAAATTACCGATCACTATTGAGAAAAAATTTGAAGACTCTCCCGGAGCTAATTATATGCCTGTCGGTATGGAACTCTACACCGGTTGGAAAGGTGATTATATTGCACCTAAAATCCCTGTATTCGACATTAACTACAAAGAAGGTATCTTTGTGGGTTATCGGTGGTACGAATCAAAGAAAATTGAACCACTTTATCCTTTTGGTTTCGGATTATCATACACTACTTTCGAATATAGCAATCTGAAAGTTCCAAAATCTGAAATAAGCAAAACAGAGGGCGTAACAGTAGAATTCGAATTAAAAAACACAGGGAAAAGAGCAGGCGCCGAAGTAGCTCAACTCTATGTTCAAGCCTTAAAGTCATCTGTAAAACGTCCGATAAAAGAACTGAAAGCATTTGCTAAGGTGGAACTGAAAGCGGGTGAAAGCAAAATAGTAACGCTAAAACTAAAAAGCAATGACTTCGCCTATTGGGATGTAAAATCGCATGCATGGGCAGTGGAAGCCGGCAATTATAATCTTTTATTAGGTTCTGCTTCGAACAACATCAAGCAAACCGGAAAAGTAACAATCAAGTAATCTATGAATTTATATTGAGCATCAAAAATGATTTAGAATCCCGTCTGACGGAAATCACTGAACATAAAAAAACTAACATTAAAAAAACTAACATCATGGCAAAATCTCAGGATGCAAAGAAAACTGTAAAGAAAGAGCCTCTTAAAACACCGAAAGAAAAAAAAGAGGAAAAGAGAGAAAAGAAACTGAAAAAAGATTGATTCTTTTTTCTAAAATTCTCAATTTCAAATTCAATTTCTAAAGCTCCGGTTTCTCCCATCAAGAGGGAAAAACTGGAGTACTTTTAGTTAGGGATTACTATGTTTATCCGCAAATAAATGTTTCTTAATTCCATTTATCGTAAATCCGGATATTTAATCTATTTCATTGAGTAAAATCCTTTTGTAAATCTGAAAAATAATATATACTTTTGGGCTTTGAACCACAGTTAACGCTTAAATTTACAGTGAAATGAAAGTATTATTTATTGGAGGCACAGGTAATATCAGTTCAGCCTGTTCGGAATTAGCAATCAGTCGTGGCATGGAATTATACCATTTAAACCGCGGAATTAGTGTCGGTATACGAAAAATAGAAGGAACTAAAACGCTTATTGCCGATATCCGTAATTTCGATGAAACACAAAAAGCAATTGACGGACTTCACTTCGATGCTGTGGTCGATTTTATTGCTTTTGAGCCGGAACATATACAAAATGATATCCGTCTGTTTACAGGCAAAACCGATCAATTTATATTTATCAGTTCGGCATCAGTTTATCAAACACCTCCCGAAAAGCTTCCCGTTACTGAGGAAACCCCATTGGATAATCCGTTTTGGGAATATTCCAGAAATAAGATTGCCTGCGAAAACCTACTCACAGCGGAATACCGGAAAAACGGATTTCCTTACACCATTATTCGTCCCTCACACACTTATAGCAAAACATTGATTCCGTTGGAAGGCGGATATACCGTGTTGCACCGTATGCTGAAAGGGTTACCCGTTGTGGTGCATGGTGATGGCACTTCCATCTGGACGCTCACCCATCATGCTGATTTTGCAGTTGGATTGGTCGGATTGATCGGGAATAAAGCTGCCATTAATGAAGCTTTTCATATTACTTCGGATGAATGGTTAACATGGAATAGAATTTTTACCATTATGGCTGCTGAATTAGGAGTAACACCTCACTTGGTGCATGTTCCGTCAGATAGTATTGCCCGGTATGATAAGCGGATCGGCGATAGTTTGTTGGGCGACAAGGCACATAGCATGATCTTCGACAATACGAAAATCCGTAAATTTGTACCTGATTTTAATCCTCAGATCTTATTCCATCAAGGTGTGAAAGAAATTATCAACTGGTATAAGGAAAATACGATGAACAAGGAACCGGATGAACATATCAATAATTTGATGGATAAAATCATTCATGATTTATTGGAAGCAAAATTGATTAGTTTATAAAATACCAACAAGTTGCCGGAGTCCGGTTGAATTGTTCGTTATAATGCTTTTAAATAGAACTTCCTTCTGAATAAAACAACTTTATTTCTAACAATAAATCATTAAAAACAATCCTATGAAACATCCATTTTCGAGATTGAAAAATCTGGCAGTCATCCTGCTATTCAGCACATCCTTATTTGGCCAGACTACGCCTATGAAGCCGGTATCGCCCAATGCTTCGCCTGAAGCTGTGGCGCTGCTGGATTATATCTATAGCATTTCAGGAAAATATCTGCTTACCGGACAACACAATTATCCGAATATCAAAAACAGGAACACGCTTTTCGTTAAGAATTATGTGGGGAAAACACCGGTGATCTTCAGCACCGACTGGGGTTTTGCAAAGGACGGTGATAAAGATTCTTATCTGGCTCGTCCGGATATCGTGAAAGAAGCCATTCGCCAGCATAAAATGGGATCGATTATCACCATTTGCTGGCACGCGGTCCCTCCTACTGCTAACGAACCGATTACGTTCCAGCCGTTACCCAATGCAGATCCCAATGCGCCATTGGCAAGCGTGCAGGGACGACTTACCGATAAACAGTTTCAGGATATATTGACCCCCGGAACCAAACTCTATAAACATTGGTGCGAGCAAGTGGATTCGGTAGCAAAGTATTTGAAAATGCTGCAGGCGGCTCATGTTCCGGTTATCTGGCGTCCATATCACGAGATGAACGGCAGCTGGTTTTGGTGGGGTGGCCGAGTGGGAAAATACAGTACCATGGCTATTTACAAACAAATTTACGACCGGCTAATCCGCGTTCACAAACTGAATAACCTCATTTGGTTATGGAGTGTGGATCGTCCGAACAATGAAATAATGCAGTTTACAAACTATTTTCCGGGTGCTAAGTTCGTCGATATTTTAGGGCTGGATGTGTATGGAAACGATTTCAAACAAGAGTATTACGATAAACTGATGGCACTTTCGGGCGGTAAACCCGTAACACTGGCCGAAGTAGGCAATCCGCCTTCGGCCGAAGTTATGGAGCACCAACCTAACTGGATGTATTATGTGGTTTGGGCGGGCATGGTGCGCAATACACCTCTGAAACAATATCTCAGTCTGGCCGAAAATAAGCATGTGCTTTATAAAGAAGATAAAGATTACGTGGAAAGTACGGTGGCATACCGCAAAGGATGCAATTTGCCTCCGTTGGAATTGGTGGCTCTGAAACCGGGGGATTACTCGGGTACTTATGTATTTAATGAAGATAAAAGCACCTTAAACAATACCGGTGCAAGCGAATTGCCCTATAAAATTAAGATTTTGCAGGACGGAAACTCCCTTGAAATACAAAAAACTATTCTGGTTGAATTTGTCGACAACCGCATAGAAACGCTTAAATTAATCCTGGATGGGCCGGAACTTATTACTCAATTCCGCAATTCACCCATGACCACTGTGGCAAAGCTCATTGCCGGCAGCGATGCATTTGAAACAAATTCAAAAGTCAGTTTTACACGCAATGGGAAAACAATGGATATGCTTACCAACGAAAAATGGTATCTGACTGACAACGGAAAAACTCTTGTTATCGAACAAAGCTCAAACTCATTCGGTGACGTGCGAAAAATTACAATGGTATTCGATAAGGCGGTACAATGATTAACGATTAATGGTCAATGAAAAACAATTTACAAAAATCACTTATACCGTTCATTGGAATAACGCTTATTCTGATTGCAGTTTTACTAAAAAGACTTTATATCAGAAACCTGAATACGGATTCTCTTTTAAGCTTTATAGCCGGATTTGGAGTGATACTGATTTGCTTCCTGATTTTCAAAGTGGTTTTTAAAAATAGAAAAAATGGTTGAAATGAGTCATTTAATTTTTTAATAATATGAATCTTAGTCATCGGATCGCTATTTTACATAGTTCAATATTAGCTAATCAATTTCCGCTTTTCTCATTCCTTCTTTCTTTGTATCTTTGCAACCCCAATTATGCATTGTGAATTATGAATTAAATTATGGCCGACGATAAAAAAGTTATTTTCTCGATGGTGGGAATCAGCAAGACTTTTCCACCGCAAAAAAAAGTATTGAACAACATTTACCTTTCGTTCTTCTATGGTGCGAAAATAGGAATTATAGGTCTGAATGGTTCCGGTAAATCTACGCTGCTGAAAATCATTGCCGGAGTAGAAAAAAACTTCATGGGCGAAGTGGTTTTCTCTCCCGGATACTCAGTAGGATACCTGGAACAGGAGCCACACCTCGACCCCACTAAAACAGTGAAAGAAATTGTGCAGGAAGGCGTGCAGGAAATTGTAGACATGCTGGTCGAATACGAACAGATCAACGAACAATTTGCCGAACCGGATGCCGATTTTGATAAACTGATTGCCCGTCAGGGCGAATTGCAGGAATTACTGGATCATGTCGATGCGTGGAATCTGGATAATAAACTGGAACGTGCTATGGACGCTTTGCGCTGTCCTCCTGAAGAAGCATTGATAAAAAATCTTTCAGGAGGTGAACTTCGCAGGGTGGCTTTATGCCGCTTATTGCTTCGTAATCCTGATATTTTATTACTCGATGAACCTACCAACCACTTAGATGCCGAATCAGTGGAATGGTTAGAACATCACTTACAACAATATGCCGGAACGGTAATTGCAATTACCCACGACCGTTACTTTCTCGATAATGTTTCAGGTTGGATATTGGAACTCGACCGTGGCGAAGGAATTCCGTGGAAAGGAAACTATACTTCGTGGCTCGAACAAAAAACCGCTCGTATGGCAGGCGAAGAAAAACAAGCCAGCAAACGTCGCAAAACGTTGGAACGTGAATTGGAATGGGTGCGCATGGCTCCAAAAGCCCGTCACGCCAAAGGGAAAGCACGTTTGGAAGCCTATGACCGCTTAATCAATGAAGATCAGAAGGGAAAAGAAGATGCATTGGAAATTTTTATTCCGAACGGTCCTCGCCTCGGAAATAAAGTAGTTGAAGCCATTGGCGTTTCAAAAGCTTTCGGCGATAAATTGTTATTCGAGAATTTGAATTTCATGTTGCCCCCTAACGGCATTGTAGGCATTATCGGACCAAATGGTGCCGGTAAAACCACGCTCTTTCGCATGATGATAGGATTGGAAAAAGCCGACAAAGGAACATTTGAAGTAGGAGAAACGGTAAAAATAGGATATGTGGATCAAAGTCATACGGATATTGATCCTAAAAAAACGGTGTATCAGGTAATTTCGGGAGGAACGGAATTCATTCGTGTGGGTGGAAAAGAAATCAATGCCCGTGCTTACCTGTCGCGCTTCAATTTTGCCGGTGGCGATCAGGAAAAACTTTGCGGTATACTGTCGGGTGGCGAACGAAACCGATTGCATTTGGCTATCACACTAAAATCGGAAGCCAATGTGCTACTGCTGGATGAACCGACCAATGATATTGACGTGAATACCTTGCGGGCGTTGGAAGAAGGTCTGGAAGCTTTTGCAGGTTGTGCGGTGGTTATTTCCCACGACCGCTGGTTCCTTGACCGGATTTGTACACATATTATTGCTTTCGAAGGTAATTCGGAGATATTTGTGTTTGAAGGATCATACTCCGAATACGAAGAAAATAAAAAGATGCGTCTTGGCGACGATGCTCCGAAAAGGATACGGTATAAAAAACTGATGGCGTAATATTTCTCTAAATAAATTGATTTTAAAATATATTACGACAAATTAATCAAAAACTTAATAGAACAATTAAACATTCGCTTCTGAAAAATATTCATCTTTGAAGTTCTAATTTACTCGTTTAATCAATAAGTTGCATTTGTGACTTGAATCTTACCGTATAATGAAAACAAAAATTTTAATTCCTGCTTTTCTCATTTGTGTTTCAATGCTTGCGGCAGAAACTCTAAATCTGAAAATTACAAATCCCAACAAATCTGAATTAAAAAATGCACCTGTTGTTGTGGTTTTGGATAAATACAAAGAAATTTCGATAAAAAAACGGTCCGATTTAGCTGTTTTTGTTGACGGGAAGCAAATCAGCAGTCAGATTGACGATTTAAACAAAGACGGAATTGCCGATGAACTGGTTTTTCTGCTAGATTTACAAGCCGGTCAAACACGTAAGGTAATGCTAAAAACTATTCCGTCCAGTCAACGCGACAGTTTCCCCATTGAAGTCTATGCCGATTTGATTACAAAAGCGAAAAATGGTCCCAAAGTTTTTGTAAATGAAGTATCTTCAACAAAAAATGATATGTATAATGCTATGTTCCATCACGGAGTTGCTTTCGAATCGGCTTTGATAGCTTATCGAATCTATTTTGATAACAAAAGCACAGTTGATGTTTACGGCAAAAAGAAACAACAACTTGAGCTGGCAAAAACCGGTTGGTATCCTACCGACGAACAACTTAACAACGGCTTTGGCGATGATGTTATTCAGGTTTTTAATCTGGTTGGGGTTGGTACTGTGAAAGGTTGGGATGGCACTAAAGCGATACATATCGATAAATTTGATAAACGGACACAACGAATTGTGGCGTCAGGAAAGCTCCGCACAATTGTAGAAAGTGAAGTAGAAGGATGGCAATACGAAGGCAAAAGAATCAATATGACGGTGCGTTATATCCTTTATGCCCGTCATCGTGACGGGATTGTCGAAGTAAGGGCTTCTGAAGATATTGCCAATTTAGCAACCGGAGTTCAACAGATTGGCGGCGGACCAATTATGGCCAGCAACAAAGGATTAGTTGGATCGTGGGGAACTGATTTTCCGGTGACTGACACGTTGAAATACAAAAAACAAACCGTAGGATTAGGTGTTTTTGTTCCAAAAAAATTTGTTAAACAACAGATAGTTGAAGGTGCAAATAATTTGGTGTTAATGCCTTATCAGAAAGGCGAAACGCTACGTTTTCACTTTACAGCAGCAGCCCAAAAAGAAGAAAAAATTCCTTTCACTTCATCCGAACAGTTCTTTACTTATCTCAAAAGTTGGTCAACAGCATTGGAACCGGTGGTAGTGAAATAATGACTTTACTGAACAAAGGGCTAAATCAGCAAAATTCATAAAACAAGACTAATAAACAAAAAAGGCTGCCTCAAATGATCTTTTGAGACAGTCTTTTAAAATTAATTGCTGCAAGCCGGAAGCATTCAACCAGTTGTAGGACACTACTTCTAACCCAACGTTGTCTGGAGAGATACGCCGAACTCTGGTGCTATTACACTACGAATAACGAGGGAGCAACGTCATGATTTTTGTTTCTTGAAAATTTCTTTGATATTCTACTTTAATTTTCGGTTATTCCAATTATCTTTGCAAATACAAAAAAGAAGAATTATGAGTACAGAAGAAATTAAATTGCAGATATTCCGTCAGATCGATGCTCTTGATGCTTCGAAACTCAAGGAGTTTTATGGGGTTATGCTGAATTTCATTAACAGTAAAAAAGAAGATGATGCTTGGGGCGAATTGAGTGAAGCTGAACAAAAAGGAATCCACGAAGCTATTAATGAATTGAATATAGGGAAAGGAATACCGCATAATCAGGTAATGAGTCGATTAAGAGATAAATATTCACATGCCTAAGGAAATAATCTGGTCACCGTTATCTGTAAGTGACATAGAAAACACAATTGAATATCTGAGCGTCACTTGGAATGAACAGGTTATCAATGAATTTCTTGATGAAGTTGATTTTAAGCTTGCAGCATATTGCTCTTTATCCCAGACTATATCCGGTTATCAATAAAAAGCTGAAAGTAAGAAAGTGTGTTGTAACCAAACACAATACCATTTTCTTTCAGGAAAAGAAAAGTACAATTCAACTACTCAGAATTTTCGATACAAGACAGGATCCTGAAAAATTGAAATTTAAATAAACAATAATTACTTAACCAGAATCGGCTGAACTTCACCCAAGAAATTCAGCCGATTACTTTTAAATTTGCTAGTATGGAAACTTGATTCTAACCTTTTTCCCACACGATGCAATCGTGTGGGAGCTGGGCTCTTTGCCAGTTTAAAGGAACCATTTCGATCAAATCTGAACCGGTATTATTCTATCACTATGTCTTACATTATTAAAGGAAGAATGATGTTTGACCGAACTCAAAAGTTTTTACTTCTCTCAACCTAGTTTAATCAACTCTATCAATGAAGACTTAGTGATAATTTAGCACCAAATACGGGACTCAGTTTATTCTCTCCATAATAATCAACTTTAAAATCCGGTTGTAATGCAAGGTCGGTATTCTTATCTAATTTAAAGTTTAAACCCAACCCGTTTTGAAAATTTAATTTCTTTGCACTATTTGATGCATCTACCATTGACCAAATACTTGTACCAATAACTCCTGCTAAACCTACCAATTCCAATAATATACCTCCGGATGAATAATCATAAACATACATACTACTCCCAATTGCAGAAAGAACATCGAATCCAACAGACATACCTAACATTAGAATACCTTTTCCGGCTTCACCATTATAGAACTGACCACCTCCGGGAATAAGGAGCGACCATAATAAAGCTGTGCCCGGATTTTTGTATTTTGGATTATAGATATTTGGATCATTATTATATCCATTTTGATATTGATTTTGATTTTGATTTTGATATTGGTTTTGATATTGATTTTGATACCCATTGTTATTTACAATTTCTTCTCTTGTCATTTTTTCTACCTCAGATATATTATACACAAACACACTCCCATCTTTTGTTTTAATTTTAAGAGTTTTATTTGGTATTTGTTCAACTATAGTACCATGTATGATACTTCCATTTTTAAGGGTAACTACATCCTCTAAATTTTGTTGGGCTTTTATTGTAAAAGCACATAAACATAAGAAGCAAAATAATAAATTAATTCTTTTCATAATAATAATTTTTGAAATTTCCCTACTCGTCTGGCTTTTCGGATCCGCCCCGTTTTTTTTAGTGGTTTCTGGACTCCACTTTTTATTTTTACCTTTTATTTCTTGATAACTTTCTTTTGATAGCTTACTTCATTGTTTGATAACCTAATCAAATACAGACCTTCGGTGTAAGGGCTTAAATCTAAGCTTATCTTATTACCAAAATTTTTATATACAGATATGTAAATTAGACTACCAAGATTATTGATAATCTCAACTTTACATTCATTACCCAAGGATTCAATTTCAGATATTTCAAACTTGCCGGTTGTTGGATTTGGATAAATTCGAATACTTCCACCATCTGAAACGGTTGGTGTTGCAGTTGCATTAGCAACATTTACTGAATAATCTTCCACTTCGCCCCAATCAGAATTTCCACAAGAAGTTGCATTTGGTCCGGCTCCGACACCAGTATCATGTAATCTTATTCTCATGCGGGTTATACCAGTTTCTGCACCAGCAGGAGGAGCAAAGTTTGCAGTAGTGTGTGGACTGGCAAAAGAGCCTGTAGATGCATATACATTTTCACCTGCCTCATCAAAATCACCGTCCTGATTCCAATCAATCCAGATTAATACCTGATCGGATGGGTAAGGATTTGTAACAGTAATAGTAGCAGTAGTATTTACTCCTATTTGCATGGTTGTAATCAATGAAGTATTATCCTGATAACCGGCAGTTCCTCTATCAGATGCCTGATTAATGCTACCTATGGCAACATTTGAGATGTATTCAGCTGCGTCAGTAGAACCTGCTGCACAGAAATTCGATATAACCGCTAATTGTACATAGCTAATGTCATTTTGACTTCCACATGAATTCGATACAAGACAAGTATAATAATTACCGTTCATACTTGTTGATGCTGAATTTATGTTTAAAGTTTGGGTTGTTACACCTGAATAAGGTGAAGAATTTGTTAATACTGTCCAATCTGAGCCATTCCACCAATACCACTGGTAAGTAAATGGAGTTGGACCATTTGCCGTAACAGTAAGGTTTATGCTGTTACCAGCAGTAACGGTTGGGTTGCTCGGTGATATAATCCCGTTATATGGTGCAGTACAGGAAGAAGTAGTAGTTGTAAATGCTGATGATGTTCCATACTGCGAACTTGTGTTATTGCAACTTGTATTGGCAAATACTCTCAGATAATACGTAGTTCCACTAGAAAGACCAGTTACTGAAGCCGATGTTCCTGTAGAGGAACCTTGAGCAACCCCATTGTTATAAGTAACTGAAGAACTGGTACCGATTACCCAATAATAAGTTACCGCTGAACTACCTGCCGGACTGCCACCAGACCATGACAGGTCGGCGGTGGTTTGACCTGTTTGAGTTCCCGTCGCACTGGCAGGTGTTCCAGGTGTGATGCAGGAAGTCGCAGTTGTAAATGAAGAGGATGTTCTATATCCTGAAATTGTTCCGTCACAACTCGTTTTTGCATATACTCTCAGATAGTAAGTAGTCCCTGGAGAAAGCCCGGTTACTGAAGCCGAGGTTCCAGAAGAAATATTTTGGGCAATACCATTACCATAAGTAACCGAAGAACTGGTACCAACTACCCAATAATAAGTTACCGCTGAACTGCCAGCCGGACTGCCTGCAGACCACGAAAAGTCTGCCGTGGTTTGCCCAGTTTGAGTGCCTATTGCACTTGTCGGTGTTCCAGGAGTGGTGCAGGAAGCGTCAGTTGTAAATGAAGAGGATGTTCTATATCCTGAAATT
>JADGPS010000142.1 GCA_017882285.1 Paludibacter sp.
TATATGTCTACTGTTGTTAATGCCGATGACTACAAACAAATAGGACAATAAGACGAAGTCGAAATTGGGCTATATTGTTTGTTCAATCGGTATTACTTCGCCTTAGCCTCAGCCTTCGCCTATCTCTTCTCCTCCTGATTAGCTCCGAAATTTGAGGTGCCAGATCCTGAATCATTCTCCAGAAATAAAACTACATATTTTATCGTACGACATTTGTAATTTTTACATGCTCACTTCAAAACGATGCTCATTTCATATTTTTTTTCATTCCATGCAAGCAAAATAACTATAAATAACATTAAATAAATAGGCTTTATTGATAAATAAATGCAAATGATTTGATGGATTATACAATCTATTTTCATGAAAATGATTTTTAAGTTTTTGAAAATAAAAAAAGGTATTTTTAAATATAATAACATTTATAGGTGTCTAACAATTTTTTACTACAACAGAGCACTATTAAAATTCTTTTTCTGTATAGAATTAATTTACTCTTCTTCATTATCAGATCGTTGTCTTTAATTGATTTGATAGAATTTATGATTCCTCCTAACATCCTTTGCCGGATATTTAAACGAAATCTAAAATCAATGTAAAGAATGCTACATGGATAAAAATATATATTACAAGTTGCTGTATGACAACATTTTAGGATAAAACATTTATATTTGTCGCATACTAAATGATGGATTTTATTCGAATGAAATTTGCGAGTTAAGATACTTATTAGTTCTAAAAATCCAGGAATTAAATAATTATGAAAACTGTTACTTCTTTACACAAAATGGTTTCTACACGAAACAATTCTTTTCTTCGGTCTTTTTTGGTTTTGGCTGTATGTGTGCTGCTTTCGGTGAATGTGGGGTGGGGAAAAACAACAAACACTTTACAACAAGTATTGCACCTTCAGGTATCAAATGGCACGAACACTGACGAAACAATAGTATATTTCAATGACAATGCTTCAGACGGTTGTGATGTTTACGATTCGCCAAAAATGATAAATGCCAATTCGGTCATACCTAAAATTTATACCTCAGTAAGCGATGAAGAATTGGCTATCAACGGTATGAATTCATATACTTCGGGTACCGCATTAGCAGTAGGTTTCCGCCCCGGAAAGTCAAACACGTTCACCATGAAAGCCTCTGAAATCAGCAACTTTGATGCTAATACCAAAATAATACTGAAAGATAATTATCTTAGTACAGAACAAGAATTGACTGTCGGTACTCCTTATAGCTTCGTTTCGGATGCCACTCCTACTGATACTCGTTTCACGCTTATTTTCAAAATAGTTCCCTTGACTGCCAATTATTTTCGTTCAAAAACTACCGGAAATTGGAGTAATACTGCAACCTGGGAAACTTCATCCGATGGTAATACAAATTGGATTACAGCCATTTCAGTTCCGGATGCATCTGCCACCGCTATTACCATTTTATCGGGTCATACAGTAACAATTGATGAAAATACTGCAATAACTTCACTTACCATCAATCCGGAAGCGAAACTCACATTGAATTCAGGTAAAACATTATCCGCAACAACTTTCAACATTAACAGCGATACTACCGGAACAGGGACTTTTGTAGATATGAACCCTTCCGGAGGAATAACGGTGGCAGGAAAAGCCAACGAGCAACAATACTTAGCATTCAATTGGTCATACTCCTTTTGAGCGTAATAGTGACAGGAACAGCCAATGTGCAACAATACTTAACAGGAGGCAGAAACTGGTTATTTCCAGTCCGGTTGGTTCTGCAAATGGGAATTTAAGAGTATAAAGTAATGAACTTAAAAAATAAGGTTATGATAAAAGTATTTATTGCTGACGATCATGCAATTATTCGTGAAGGATTAAAAAAGATTCTGAAAGAAGAGTCTGACATAATTGTAGCAGGTGAAGCACAGGATGGAGTCGATGTGCTCGAAAAAATACAAAAGGCTGATTTCGAATGCGATGTCATGCTGTTGGATATGAATATGCCCGGCAGAAGCGGGATTGATTTACTTAGCGACCTGAAAATCGTGAAGCCGGAACTCCATATTTTGGTGTTGAGCAAACACCCCGAAGATAAATTTGCATTACGCACCTTAAAAGCCGGTGCGGTAGGTTACCTTTGGAAAGATGCTGCACTGGATGAGTTGGTTATTGCTATCAGAAAAATTAGTACAAAAGGAAGGTATCTGAGCATTGCGCTGGCCGAATATATGGCTTTTGATTTTGTGCCCGAAAAGGATGCTTTACCACACGTACAATTGTCGAACCGCGAACGCGAAATCATGTTTATGCTTGCCGAAGGCAAAAAAGTGAATGATATTGCCAATGAACTGGTATTAAGAAACTGTTTAAAAAATAATGTATATATAAACTGACTATCAGTTGTTTAGTTGAATAAAATTTCGTAACTTTATGGAAATCAAACACATAAAGCACAATGAAAAGGTATTCAACCAACTTCACCGATAGCCAATGGAACATAGTAGATGACCTTTTAAAAGACAAACGCCCTCGAAAATATGAAATTCGAGATATATTTGATGGCATCTTCTATTTGC
>JADGPS010000143.1 GCA_017882285.1 Paludibacter sp.
CGGGCGGCAGAATTAATACTTGCTAACAAAGAACTTATCTTTCAAAACGAAGAAAAAGGGAAACGTGCAGCTGAGTTAATAATTGCTGACAAAGAACTTGTCTATCAGAACAAAGAAAAAGAAAAACGCGCAGCTGAGCTGATAATTGCCGACAAAGAACTTGTCTATCAAACCAAAGAAAAAGAAAAACGGGCAGCTGAATTAATAATTGCCGACAAAGAACTTGTCTATCAAAACAAAGAAAAAGAAAAACGGGCAGCTGAGTTAATAATTGCAGCCAAGGAACTTATCTTTCAAAACGAAGAAAAAGAAAGAAGGGAAATTGCAAATAAAGAACTTGAAAAATTCAGCTATTCATTAAAATTAGCCTCCCAATATTCACTCAGCCTCATTGAAGCCAGTCTCGACCCGCTGGTTACCATTAGTCCAGAAGGTAAGATCACTGACATGAATCACGCGACCGTGAATATTACAGGGCTCTCCCGCGATAAATTGACAGGTACCGACTTCTTTGATTATTTCACCAATCCGCAAAAGGCTCGTGAAGTTTATCAGGAAGTTTTTGCAAACGGTTCTGTTGCAGATTATCCTCTTACACTGCGACACAAAGATGGCAAGCTTACCGATGTGTTATTCAATGGATCGGTTTACAAGGATGATAAAGGAAATGTGCTGGGTGTAGTTGTTGTGGCCCGGGATATTACCGACCAAAAAAGAATTGCTACAGAATTGACAGAAGCGATTGTATTTGCCGAGCTGGCAACACAACTGGCTGAGGAGGCAAAAATTAAAGCCGAAAATGCCACCCTGATTGCGGAAAATGCAGTAAAGGCGAAACAACAGTTTTTGTCAATTATGAGCCATGAAATCCGCACTCCGATGAACGCGATTATCGGATTTACAAAGGTGTTACTGAAAACAGATTTGTCAGCAAAACAAAAAGAATATCTGACTTCCATAAAAATGAGTGGCGATGCTCTGATCGTGCTCATTAACGATATACTTGATCTGGCAAAAGTAGATGCGGGTAAAATGACTTTTGAACAAATACCTTTCAAAATGTCGTTGTCCATAGCCGCTATGCTTCATTTGTTTGAGACAAAAATTCAGGAGAAGAATTTAACACTGGTTAAAGAATATGATGCCAGGATTCCCGAAGTTTTGGTTGGCGATCCGGTACGTTTGCACCAGATCATTTTAAATCTAGTAAGCAATGCAGTCAAATTTACATCAAAAGGTAATATCTCAGTAAGTATTAAACTGCTGAGTGAAGATGATAAGAAAGTAACAATTCAATTTTCCATTTCAGATACAGGAATTGGAATAGCAAAAGATAAAATAGATAAGATTTTTGAAAACTTTCAGCAGGCGTCCAGCGATACTTCAAGGCTCTATGGCGGAACAGGATTAGGTCTTGCAATTGTCAAACAATTGGTGGAACCACAGAGTGGAACCATTTCTGTAAAAAGTAAAATTGATGTGGGTTCTACCTTTAGTTTTATTTTGCCTTTTCAGAAAACTAATGCGGATGTTGCAATAGTACCTGAACTGGTTGAACTGGACCCTGGAATCAAAAACATAAAAGTACTGGTTGTCGAAGATATAGCACTCAACCAACTATTAATGAGAACACTTTTGGATGATTTCGGATTTGAATGCGATATTGCCACCAATGGGAAAATAGCCATCGAAATGCTACAGGCTAAATCTTACGATATTATTCTTATGGACCTGCAGATGCCTGAAATGAACGGTTTTGAAACAACAGAATATATCCGGCATACTATGAATTCTCTTATCCCTATCATTGCTTTAACAGCTGATGTAACTACAGCTGATTTAGCGAAATGCAAGGCTGTCGGTATGAATGATTACATAGCAAAACCTGTTGACGACAGATTATTGTATAGCAAAATAGTCGCATTTGTTAAAAAAACCATGCCGTTAAACGAACATTCAGTAATTCTAAACGCTGAAAACAAAAAGTTAAAATGCACAAACATGGATTTTTTGAAGCAACATACAAAGTCCAATCAGGCGTTAATGACGGAGATGATTTCACTTTATCTCGAGCAAACCCCGCCTTTAGTCAAAACCATGAATCAATGCTTATTCTCTGAAGACTGGAATTTATTATACTCAACAGTACATAAATTAATCCCCTCATTTTCAATTGTGGGAATAAGTGCTGATTTCGAAAATATTGCAAAAAAAGTACAGGAATATGCCGGTACTCAACAACAGACAGATAAAATACACAAACTGGTCCAACAGCTTGAAAGCATTTGTAACCAGGCATGTGTGGAATTGGAGGAAGAGTTTAACCTGATAAAAAACACTTAATTATGAATAGCAATAATAGTGCAAAAATTTTCGTGGTAGACGACGATACAATGTATTTAAAGATGATAGAAATTGAGTTTCTTCAGTATCCCGATTTTAAACTTGAAACTTACGCAACAGGAGAAATCTGTATAGAGAATTTGTCACATGAGCCGGATGTT
>JADGPS010000101.1 GCA_017882285.1 Paludibacter sp.
ACACAAGCCAATATCAATTTCATCCACAACTTGCGGATTTCACAGCAATTCAAATCTCAACCAAACAAACATTGGTTGCGCAATTCGGAAGAAATGACGTTGAATATGAATTATGAATTGCTTGCCGACAGCCTGCATCCGCGACCCGAAATTTTTGTAAAGCGCAGTGCTGCCTTTCAATACAAAGATTTAATTTCGTTGCCAGCCGGCAATTTTGCCAAAAGCAATTATGACCAAACCACACTCGATCAAAAACTCAACGATTTGAATAACACACCTTTGCTTCGAACGACTAAATGGATTGTAGGTGTCGCTTTTACGGGTTATATTCCTGCAGATAAAATTGATATCGGAAAAATTCAGCAAATTATTCGGATAACTGACATCGAAGGATTTCGCCTGACTTTACCATTCAGAACCAGCGAGAAGTTGTGGAAAAACATTTCGTTGGGTGGTTATGTGGGTTATGGTTTTAAGAATGAAGAGGTGAAATACTCCGGTTTGGCTCAATTCAAAATTCCCGGCGATAAGCGTAGGATTTTTAGTCTGAATTACACCAATGATTATCGCCGCATAGATTATAATTACAACAATTTTATGTTTCGCGAAAATCCTTTGGTAACAGGCGATGAAGATATTTCCAGTTCGGTTTTTGCCATGAAATCCTCCGGAAAAATGAGCGAACGGAGGGAATTTTCCGTTTCGTTTGCCAACGACTGGAATTCGGATATTGAGAGTAGTATTTATCTGCGAAACAACCAATTATTAGCTAATGCCTCCATGCCAATGACGCTTAACGGAGTAAGTGTTGCAAATTATTTAACGCAACAATCAGCCACTTTTGTCACTCGTTTATCGTTCAATGAACGCACCTATGAGGATTTTACACAACGGATTTACATCACCAATAAAATGCCGGTAATTTACGGTATTCTGGAAGTTGGAAAATACAAGTTAGGTTCAAATTCAGGAAATTACGGAAAAATTATCGGTGCAATTAAGCAAAATGTGAGGTTGGATTTCGGTCAATTGAATTACGTTGCCGAAGCCGGATGGATTGTTGGAAATGTTCCTTATCAACTCCTCGAAGTGCCGCCCGGAAGCGAAACCGGCGGTTATGGCATCTATCAGTTTAACATGATGAATTACATGGAATATGCCGCCGATAAATACCTGAATCTTCATTCCGAATTAATGATGAATGGATTGATTTTAAACCAGATTCCATTAATAAAAGAACTGAATTTGCGCGAAATGTGTACGTTCAAATTGGCGTATGGCAGTCTGAGCGATTCGCATAAATTACAACTCGATTATCCTGATTTCATGAATCCATTGAACAAACCGTATATGGAAATCGGTATCGGGTTGACTAATATATTGCATATCTTTACGCTGCAATCAGTGTGGCGACTCACTGACCTGAATCACAAAGGCTTGGATGGTAAAATAGTTGTTCCATGGGGATTAAGGGGATGTTTGAGTTTGAGCTTTTAAAAGCCCCCTAAATCCCCCAAGGGGGACTTAAAGAATTTTCAATTGTGAACTATGTATTTTGAATTAGTTATCATATCTTTGTCAATTAAATTTTAAAAATAATTATTTAACTAAATAAAGTCCCCCTTGGGGGATTTAGGGGGGTATCATTATGGAAACAACGAATCTTCAAATTGCCATTATCGGAGCCGGAAATATGGGAGGTGCCATTGCCCGCGGTTTTTCAAAAGGAGTGCTCATTCAATCGAAAAACATACGCGTGAGCGATGTTTCTCAAGCCAATTTATATGCTATTAAGGCTTTTGATCCCGAAATTACCGTAAGTGACTCCAATCGTGAAATTATCAAGGATGCTGATATTATTATATTGGCTGTAAAACCATGGTTGGTTGAAGTGATAGCCGAAGAAATTGAAAACAAAATCGATTTAAAAAAACAAATCATCGTTTCCATAGCTGCTGGAATAAATTTTGATCAATTAGCAAAATTTTTCAGCACCGATGCTACTTTTTTCCGTGTAATTCCAAACACTGCCATCGAAGTGCTGCAAAGCGTTTCAACCATTTCGTCGTTCAATGCCGATAAAGAGCAGGAAGAATTGATTGTTTCTTTGTTTTCCGAATTAGGCAAAGCATTGCTCGTACCCGAATCGCAACTAAACGCTTTTATGTCGCTGTCTTCGTGCGGAATAGCGTATGCTTTCCGTTACATTCGTGCTGCTACAGAAGGCGGCGTGGAAATGGGCATTTACCCAAACACAGCCAAGGAAGTGGTGATTCAAACCTTGCGTGGCGCCATCGATTTATTGGAAGCAAATAGTTCACATCCCGAAGTGGAAATTGATAAAGTTACCACACCGGGTGGCATTACCATCAAAGGGTTGAACGAAATGGAAGCCAACGGATTTAGTAATGCGGTGATTAAAGGATTAAAGGCTTCGCATCTGAAATAACAGAACTTTCTGATAATAATTTCTAAACTATAAAAAAATATATAAATGAATAAGTCTCGAATTCCTCTTTTATTGACCATATTTATCTTGATGCTTACAAATAGTTGTGTAGACCCATCTTTAGTTCCTGTTGTACAAACAAAAAGCTTAACAGCTATAACTGCTACCTCTGCAACCTGTTGGGGAAATGTTCCTTCTAATCCAGGCTCTGAAGTTAGTAAACGTGGGGTTTGTTGGAACACTAAATCTAATCCAACTATTAAGAATAGTAAAGATACTACAATTGCAGGTACTGGAAATTTTTCTGTTGCTATGACTGGATTAGCAATGCAAACAACGTATTATGTGCGCTGTTATGCGACTAACAAAAGTGGAACTGCTTATGGAAATGAGTTGACATTTAAAACATTGTTAGCGGATTATGATGGTAATATATATCGTACAGTAACAATTGGGAGTCAGGTTTGGATGGCTGAAAATTTAAAAGTAACAAAGTATCGGAATGGGAATACAATTGCCAATGTCACCGATCCAACTACTTGGTCAAGCCTTACATCTGCAGCTTATTGTAGTTATAACAACAGTTCTACAAATAAAGCAACTTATGGGAATCTTTATAATTGGTCTGTTGTGAGTGATTCAAGAAATATTGCTCCAACCGGTTGGCATGTACCTACAAAGGCCGAGTGGACAACACTGATAACTTATTTAGGAAATGTAAACATTGTAGGTGATCTATTAAAAGAAACAGGAAATACACATTGGACAGGAACTTACACCGGCGCAACCAATACCAGCGATTTCACTGCACTGCCTGGTGGATATATTGCATTAAAAAATAATGTTTACGGATTTTATGGAATTGGAACAGATGGACAATGGTGGTCGGATACTGAAGTTGATACAAGCAATGCTTGGAAAATATCTTTGACAAATACTTCGGGACAAACTATTACTGAAAGTGGTGTTAAGCAAAATGGATTATCGATTCGTTGCATCAAAGATTAAAATACTTTTCGATTCAATATTTAATTTACCATGAATACACAAATCAAACAAATTGCCGAACGGCTGCGCGGATTGCGCGACGCGCTCGACTTAAGCATCGCTCAAGCAGCTGAGAAATGCGGCGTTCCTGAAACGGATTATGCCCGTTACGAATTGGGAGCAAGCGATATTCATCTGAGTTTTATTTGCGAAGTAGCACAAACTTTTGGTGTGGAAACTACCGCCTTAATCTCGGGCAACGATCCACATTCCTTGGCTTATTTTGTTACACGAAAAGGAACCGGAGCCGGCGATGAACGGACAAAAGCCTATAAATAACCCAGAATCATTGAGTTTGTAAACGAATTATTAAAAACAATCAGTGGTAAAATCCGCAGAACGGAGATTCGGGAAAAAGACAACAAGAATTGACAATTAATCAATTTACAATTTACAAAAAACATGAAAATCATCAATTTATCGAAAAATAATTCCGTTCTAAAACATTACCTGAAAGAAATTCGCTCGGTAAAAATTCAAAAAGATTCCATGCGTTTTCGTCGGAATATGGAGCGTATTGGCGAAATAATGGCGTACGAAATCAGTAAAACCATGCGCTATAAAGCTGAAGAAGTTAAAACACCGCTTGGCATGGCTCCGACCGAAGTAATTGATGAAAAAATTGTGATTGCCACTATTCTTCGTGCCGGATTGCCTTTTCATACAGGCTTTCTGAGTTTTTTTGATTTTGCTGAAAATGCTTTTGTATCGGCATATCGTAAATACAAAGATGCCTTGAAATTCGATATTTTTATTGAATACATAGCTTCGCCTAATCTGGATGGAAAAACATTGATTATTACCGATCCAATGCTTGCCACCGGAAGTTCAATGGAATTGGCTTATGGAGCTTTGCTCACCAAAGGTAAGCCTGCTCATATTCATATTGCAACAGTTATTTCAAGTCAGGTGGCCATTGATTATATTTCCTCTCATTTCCCTGAAACGAAAACTACCGTTTGGGCAGCGGCTATCGACCCTGACCTAAACGAACATTCCTATATCATTCCGGGATTGGGCGATGCAGGTGATTTGGCATTTGGAGAAAAATTGTAATAAATCAATTCAATAGTTTCATTTTCTACTTAATAACCTGAAAATATCAAAGTTTTAATAATTAGTTGTTTATGGATAAATTTGGGATGATATATTGATTGAAAACTAAACAGTTGATTTAATAGAAATTTATTTGTAAAATAAGAAGTGTTAATACAGAGAAGAGTGTAAAAATGTAGTTTTTGATTGTTGAAATATAAATCCAGTATTGTGAATTATTTGCATATCCGAAGCAAATTATTTACTTTTGCTAAAAAATAATCGTATGGCAGCATTTAAACGAATTTTGTTGAAATTGAGCGGCGAATCGCTCATGGGCGAGAAACAATACGGCATTGACGAGAAACGCCTGAGTGAATATGCTGCTCAGATTGCCGAAATTGTCCATTTGGGCGTGCAAGTTGGTATTGTCATTGGCGGTGGAAATATATTTCGCGGTTTGAGCGGAACCTCCAAAGGTTTCGATCGGTTTCAGGGAGACCAAATGGGCATGCTGGCGACCGTAATAAATAGTCTTGCATTAAACTCAGCCTTGCAAGCTCTCGGGGTAAAATCTCGTGTGTTGACCGCAATTCGCATGGAACCGATTGGTGAATTTTACAGCAAGCAAAAAGCCATTGCAAGTCTGGAGCAAGGTGAAGTTGTATTACTTTCAGCCGGAACGGGTAATCCGTTTTTTACCACCGATACAGGTTCTTCACTGCGTGCAATCGAAATTGAAGCGGATGTTATGCTCAAAGGCACACGGGTCGACGGAATTTATACCGCCGATCCGGAAAAAGATAAAACTGCAACTAAATTTGATGAAATTACTTACGACGAAATTTATAACCGTAATCTGAAAGTGATGGATTTAACCGCCACAACGATGTGCAAAGAAAACGACATGCCGATTTATGTATTTGATATGGATACGGTTGGGAATCTTAAAAAAGTGATATTGGGCGAAAAAATTGGAACACTGGTGAGAAATTAGTTTATAAAGTAGAAAGTCGTGAGTTGATAAAACGGGTAGTATACAAGTAAACAAAATAATCCTGAAAATTTAATCCTTTATAAACTTTCAAACATTCAAACTTTAATAACTTTCAAAATTTATAAACTTTCAAACTCAACTATAATTATGCAAGACATTAAACCCTATCTCGTACATGCTGAAGAAAACATGGAAGCTGCTATCTTGTTTTTAGATGAAGCATTGGCACATATCCGTGCCGGAAAAGCCAATATACGAATTCTGGATGGTGTAAAAGTAGAATATTACGGATCGCACGTACCTATTGCCAATGTAGCAACGATTACAACTCCTGATGCTAAAACCATTAGCATTCAACCTTGGGAAAAAGGGCTTATTTCCGTTATTGAAAAAGCAATTTTGAATTCGGATATCGGAATTACACCCATGAATAACGGGGAAACAATTCGCTTGGGAATTCCACCTCTTACCGAAGAACGTCGTCGACAACTGGCAAAACAATCGAAAGCCGAATGCGAAGAAACAAAAATATCTGTTCGTAATGCTCGCCGTGACGCCATTGAACACTTGAAAAAGCTTGTAAAAGAAGGACTTCCGGAAGATATGGAAAAAGATACCGAAGCCAGCGTTCAAAAAATTCACGACAAATACATCAAGAAAATTGATGAAATGTACGCTGCAAAAGAAAAAGAAATAATGACCGTTTAAAATTGTGCAATTGAATAATTTACAATTTACAATTGGAAGAAAATTTCAGTCATCTCATATTGGTGGGATGGCTGATGTTGTTTAAGAAAGTAACTTATGACCGGATTAGTTGTAAAAAACACTGGCAGTTGGTATCAGGTGAAAACTGATAACGGCGAATTATTTGAATGCAAAATGAAAGGTCATTTTCGATTGCAGGAAATTCGCAGCACTAATCCTATTGCCGTTGGCGATCTGGTTGATTTTGAGAAAAATACTGATGGAACTGCCATGATTCATACTATTCACGACCGTTGGAATTACATCGTCCGTCGTTCATCCAATCTCTCAAAACAATCGCAAATTCTGGCTGCCAATCTTGATTTGGTGGCGTTGATTGTGACAATAAATTATCCCGAAACATCAACTATTTTTATCGATCGGTTTCTCGCAACAGCCGAAGCATACGCTGTTCAGGCATGTATTGTGTTCAATAAAATGGATCGATACTCGGAAGAAGAAACCAAATTGCTTGAAACGTTGGTTAGCTTATATTCATCGTTGGATTATCCGGTTTTCAAAATATCTGCGAAACATTCGACGAACATTGATAAATTAATGATTTTTTTAAGTGAAAAAACAACCCTTTTTTCAGGAAATTCAGGTGTTGGAAAATCGACTTTGATAAACGCCATTGCGCCACATTCACTTGCCAAAACTGGCGAAATCTCGGCATATCATAATAAAGGAATGCACACCACTACTTTTTCCGAAATGTTTGAATTACTTTCGGGTGGGCATATTATTGATACTCCCGGAATAAAAGGTTTTGGAACAATTGGCATGGAAGAAGCAGAAATCGGGCATTATTTCAAAGAAATATTCGCTGTTTCAAAAAACTGTAAATTTGCAAATTGTACGCATGTTCATGAGCCTGATTGTGCTGTTTTACTCGCAGTTGAAAATCAAAGCATAAGTTTATCACGTTATCACAGTTATTTAAGTGTTTTGAAAGATTGTAATGAAGGAAAATATAGATAAAACGAATATTTTTGTACATTTAACTATCAAATTATTGCAATTTACGAATGAATTACAAAAATTATAAATACATTTGCATTATAATTAAAAAATCATATATCAATTTAAAAGTTGATTTGTTTTTACCGACATGTAAATTTTCATTTATAACTTTTTAAATACTATGGGACAACATCAAATTGACAGATTGGATAAGAAAATACTTCAGCTTATTTCACAAGACGCACGAATTCCTTTTTTGGAAGTTGCCCGCGAATGTAACGTTTCGGGTGCTGCTATTCATCAACGCATTCAGAAACTCAGAAATACCGGAATTATTAAGGGTTCAGAATTTGTAATTGACACATATAAGGTTGGTTTCCAAACTTGTGCATATATTGGCATCATCCTGAATGATATCAAAAAATTTAATGGAGTTGTTGAAGAATTGAAAAAAGTGCCTGAAGTAGTGGAATGTCATTATGCCATAGGAAAATATTCGATGTTTGTTAAGATTTACGCTAAAGATAACCGACATTTACTACAAATCATCCTGGAACATCTGACTTTAATTCCCGGCATTGCGCATACTGAAACATTCCAAATCTCATTGGACGAAATTTTCCGTCGTCAACTTTCTGTTTTCGAAATTGAATCTAATGTAGAAGTGGTTGATGAAGAATAATTTATTAAAAGAATATACACAAAAGGCTGGCTCAAAATAAAATTTGAGACAGTCTTTTTTTTATATTATAGTACTCCCCAATAACTGGACATGAAGTTAAGATAAGAAAGTATTATCTTTAAACAAAAAATTTTATGTCAACAACAAGTGATTTCAGCTTGCATTATTCCCGGAACCTACTCTTATGCCAGTGAATAGATAGAGGGATATTGGGAAAGGATGGGCATAAACCCGGCACAAACGAAAAAACACTTACCCGAATTATCGTGTAAGTGTTTCATTTCCATTGTGGGCCCAACTGGTCCACACTACATTTTATTAGTAGCTGATTATCAATGTGATAACGAAATCATAGTTCATAAAAATGAAAAAAAAGACCATTTTTTACCGAAAATTGTTTGACACTAGATTTTTTTCAAGAAATTATGTAAGTGAATCTACAAATTCACCAATATGTACGATTCTTGCAGCAT
>JADGPS010000011.1 GCA_017882285.1 Paludibacter sp.
CCAAAACAAAAAAGTGTTGGTAACTACCGATTTATTATTGGAAGGAATTCATTTCGATTTGGTGTATGTTCCGTTGATGCATTTGGGATACAAAGCGGCCGTGGTAAACTTTTCCGATATTTATGCCATGAATGGTGAGCCAAAACAAATTACAGTTTCTATTGGCGTTTCCAAACGTTTTTCGGTGGAAGATATGGAGCAATTTTATGCAGGAATAGAACTTGCCTGCAAGAAATACGGCGTTGATTTGATAGGTGGCGATACTTCCGCATCTTTGACCGGTTTGACAATTAGCATTACTTGTATTGGCGAAGGTGAAGAAGGAAAAATTACGTATCGCAACGGAGCAAAATCGACTGATTTAGTATGCGTTACAGGCGATTTGGGTTCGGCATATATGGGTTTGCAATTACTTGAACGAGAAAAAATTGTTTTCTCAGGCAATGCTGAAGTTCAACCCGATTTTGAAGGGAAAGATTATATTCTGCAACGTCAATTAAAACCCGAAGCACGCAAAGATATTGTAGAACTCCTTCGTGAAAAAGGCATTGTTCCAACAGCTATGATGGATATTTCGGATGGTTTATCGTCTGAATTAATGCATATTTGCTCGCAAAGTAATGTGGGCTGCCGCATTTACGAAGATAAAATACCGATTAATTATCAGGCAGCAGTTATGGCTGAAGAACTGAATATGAATATTGTAACAGCTGCTTTAAATGGTGGAGAAGACTATGAGTTACTCTTTACTGTTTCACTCGAAGATTATGACAAAATTGTAACATTGGAAGGCGTTGCCATTGTTGGTCATACCACTAAACCCGAATTGGGTTTGCATTTAGTTGGTCGCGAAGGAGAAGAAATTGAACTGCAAGCACAAGGATGGAACTCTTTGAGTTAGTAGTGGGTAGTTTATAGTAAGTAGTCGACTGAACAATAAAACTTTCTAACAGTTAGGGCTACATTTCAAAAATGAAGCCCTAACAATTTCTTAACTACCGACTAACTAAAGATTTTCCGAAACCGGATCAATTGAGATATTGGATACAATTTTATTTCTTGCTCCGGTGTGGAATCTACTCACTTTTTTGTTGATAATAAGTGTAGAAGGGATATTTCCCAACTCTTTTTTATCGGAAGTTGAGAGTATATTCCAGGTCTGGTAACTAATCAACATAAAACTTTGTTTGGCAAGTGCACCGGAATTTAACCGTGTTGATTTGCTTACTTTTACTTCATTAGGGAATTGTACCCGTAAATCATTTATTCCCTGACGAATAATTTGGCTTGTTGAAGATAGTTTGTTAATATCCAGAATATTGATGGTCACTTCGCTATTATTCCGGATTAAGCGACGCGCATAACGTAATAAAAACTCATCCGATTCACTTTGAAGCAATACCAGCGTGGAAGTAATGCTTGTGAAACCACGATTTACAAATACTCCCACACTGCAATTACTGTTTTCAATAAAATAGCGGGTTTTATCTTTTATCAGTGTTCCGGGATAGAAAAACGTTTGTTGGTTCGAAATATTATTGATAATCTCGTTCAGCCATTTAACGTTACGGAACATAGAACTTTCTTTAAAAAACGGTATGCCGGATAATGAAAGACCTGCGCCGACTAATAAAAAGTCAAAATTATTATGATTCACGGATTTCACAATTTCCAATTCAATGTTATCTGTTACTTTATATTCAGTACTGATAGGAATACTGAGTGCAGATGCCTCATTTTTAACGTTTTTGAAGCTGTCAACCGAAAATTGTTCTCCATATATCGGATTC
This sequence comes from Paludibacter sp., assembly GCA_017882285.1. Taxonomy (GTDB): domain Bacteria; phylum Bacteroidota; class Bacteroidia; order Bacteroidales; family Paludibacteraceae; genus Paludibacter. The sequence goes on from JADGPS010000011.1 coordinate 1,791, forward strand.
GTATCTGTACCCGGTGTAATATGTAAAACAGTCACGGCCAAACTATTTTTAGTGCCGTCCAAAACCGTTTTAGCTACATTAAGCATCGCTTTTCCGTTTTCAGGATTTCCCAACGCAATCAACGCTTTGAAAATACCTTGAGTTTGCTGGATAATATATTCTTCTTCCACATCTTTTTCGGGGAAAAGACGATTGATGATGGATAAAATCGGAGTTGTCATAAAGGTAGTAACCAAAGCCATAATAACCAACATGACGAAAATGGACGGTGGAAGAATGCCCATTTCGTAACCAATATTCAGCACGATTAATTCCATCAAACCGCGTGTGTTCATCAATACACCAATAGAAAGGCTATCTTTCCATGTTTCGCCTAAAATTCGTGCTGTAAAAGCTCCACCAGCAAACTTGCCGGTAATGGCAACCAAAATAAAAATTCCACAAATTGTCCACAAATAAGGCGTATTCAGCAATCCAATTTCGGTACGCAAACCAGTAAATACGAAAAACAGCGGCAAAAGCAATGTAACAGCAACATCCTCAATTTTATCAATAATCAATTTTCGGAAATTTGGCAACTGCGGCATAACCACACCAGCCAGAAATGCACCAAAAAGAGCATGAATACCAATCACTTGTGTAAGCCAAGCAGAAAGAATTAAAATTAACAACAAAAAAGCGACAATACTCTTATTCAACACTTCGCTGTTGCTATAAATTTCGCCCACACGTTTAAGAAAAGGACGAACAATGAACAACATAACTAATACATATAAAACAGAAAAGCCAATGGTGTATAAAGAACTAACAAAACTTCCAGTTTTGGAAATGGCAATAACTGCAGCCAAAATACACCATGCTGTTACATCATCATTCGCAGCACTAGCAATGGCTATAGTTCCCAAATGAGTTTTAGATAGTCCTTTCTCCTGGACTATTCGGGCAAGCACCGGAAAAGCCGTTATACTCATGGATATTCCTATAAACAAGGCAAAAGAGAGAAAATCGGTATGAGCTGCTGCAAATTCTTCGTAAACAAAATAAGCCAAAAGCATTCCTAAAAAATACGGAATTAATATACTTGCGTGACTGATTACATAAGTTTCTCCAATTTTTTCTTTCAGCGCACCTAGATTCAAGTCCATTCCAACTGTAAACATGAATAGAATAAGTCCCACCTGACTTAAAATATAGAGATTACCGAGTGATTTGGCTGCAAATAAAAAATGAAAAGCTTCGGGATAGAAATAACCCAACAAGGATGGTCCCAACACAATACCGGCCAGAATCTCACCAATAACGGTGGGTTGACCTATTTTGGCAAATAAAAATCCGAAAATACGAGAAACAATTAGGATGGAGATTATTTGAAGCAATAACATGGCTGCCGGTTCGGCAATGTTATTCAAAATTGAAAGTTTAAATTGGTGAAAATTTTCTAATTCTGAACTTTGTCCTGTCTGAACAAGATGCTGATTTGAAGCGTTATGTCCCTGAAATGAACTTGAATTATTGAACAAAATATATGTAAAGATGCCGAATAAAACCAACATCAATGCGTAAAAAATCCAGGTTTTCAGATACGAGCTTTTCATGAAGTTCTGTTAAATAGTCGAACAAGTTAAATCTTTTTGATTAAACGGAGATTCAAACGCGAAAAGAAAGCAATATATTCATTTGTCGACATTTCAATATCCAACAAAGATTTTACATGACAAAGATAGTGATTTTTTCACTTTTAAAACTCCGTTTTTTATGAAAAATTTTCTTTAGACAGGAGTTCATCTTTAATTTTGCATATTTGCGATTTATTGATTTACTTTGTAAGTCTTTTCAAACGTTAACGGTTGAAAGTGGAAATTTATTAATTCAGCCTAAAAAAATGGAAATAAGAATTAGTTTTTGGGTCGGTTTTATTGCATTTGTGATGGTCATGTTGTGTCTCGACCTGTTTGTTTTCCATAAACATAACAATGTTGTAAAGATAAAAGAAGCACTGCTGTGGAGCTTGTTTTGGATACTGCTTGCAGTAGCCTTTAATGCAGGAGTTTACTTTTTTCTGGGCAAAATAAAAGCATTGGAATTTCTTACGGGTTACCTGATTGAAGAATCGTTAAGCGTTGATAATTTGTTCGTGTTTATTCTGATTTTCGGTTTCTTTAAAATTGAACCAAAATATCAACACAAAATTTTGTTTTGGGGAATAATTGGAGCTATTATAATGCGGGCAGTTTTTATTTTTGCTGGAGTTGCACTCATCCAACAGTTCAATTGGATAATGTATGTTTTCGGCGCATTTTTGGTTTATACCGGCATAAAATTACTTTTCGAAAAGGAAGATACAGAATATAATCCGAATAGAAATTTCTTTATTCGTTGGTTCAAAAAAGTTTTTCCGGTAACGAATGACATGTCGAAGCCACATTTTTTTGTCAGAACAAATAAAATCCTATATGCTACTCCTTTTTTTATTGCTTTGCTGGTTATCGAAGCTTCCGATTTGATTTTTGCAGTCGATTCCATACCTGCCGTGCTTTCGGTTTCAAAAGATGTTTTTATCGTTTATACATCCAATATTTTCGCCATATTGGGGTTGCGTTCGCTCTACTTTGCGCTGCACGGAATCATGTCGTATTTTCATTACCTGAAATATGCACTTTCAGGAATTTTGACCTTTATTGGCGTAAAAATGTGTGTAAATGAGTTTATGTCGAAGCCAGGTGAACAAGCTCTTATTTCGAATTTTGCATCGCTTGGTGTGATAGTAAGTTTACTCACCGTTTCAATTGTATTGTCAATAATTGTAAAGAAACACACGGCATCACACCGTTAATATTTCTTTTTCTACCTGTTTAAAATTTCTTCTCAGAAATTAAGCTAAATAGAGAAAATCATCTTTTTTTGTATCATTAAAGGCAATTGTTTGTGAGAGAATACAATTTGAAGCATGATCAAAATGAAAAAGCCTATCAAAGTATTCATTATGCATATCCGTTTATTAATTTAATGCAATTTCATCCACAAAAAGGTAACCGGGTTTTCCTTTTCCCACGTGCCAGTCGGGAATCAATTTTTCTGAAGTAACGATTACTTTCACGTAACGGGTATGAACGGCATTAAAATTCAGTTTGTGTGTAAAAATTCCATTCGGATCCTGTTGTTTCATTGCAGGATAATCTTCCGAAGCTACGCGGGTGAAGTTCACCCCATCATTTGAAGCTTCAACAGCAAAACTGCGTGCATTGAAAAGCCAGTCTCCTTGGCTTACAAAGGTATTGATTTCAGCAGATTGAACATCCGTAACTTTTTGTAAATCAATTACGACTTCCAGATCATTGCCATAAAAAGCAATCCAACTACCGGCTTTGTAATTGTTGTTTCCTCTCAAACCGTCCACTAAAGTATTGATTCCTTTGAATTCATAGGACTTATTCACAGGTTGTAAAGCTGTAATCGGTTTCAGACTGGCTTTATTGAAAGAAATATCCTGTGACAACAAACGGCTGGATTCACTGCCTCGAAATATAATTGCCTGTAATTTTGCATTTTCTTTGATCTTCAACGTCCCCGAATAAACCGGAGATTTTTCAGATGGAGTTGTTCCATCGAGTGTATAATAAATTGGTGCGCTATCCATCGTTGACAACGAAACATCGAGTGTTCCATCTGTAGGATTGGAAGTGAAATCAGCTGAAATGTCATACAAATGTTTGGCGTAATTATATTGGTATAATTTATATAAATCAATGATTTTCGGTACACGAATCAAGAAATCGGCATAATTTTTTTGCTCTGCTTTTGTCCATTGTACTTCACAAAGTGCGGCCATACGTGGCAACACCATGTATTCTGCATGTTTAAAAGTAGGAATATATTCTGTCCATAGATTGGCCTGTGCTCCAATAATGTATTTTTTTTCATCGTCAGAAAGTGATGCTGGCTGAGGATCCCAGCTGTAAACTGTTTTTACAGTTGAATATCCACCAATAGCCAACGGTTCCGATTCTGTGTCATTTGTTTGATAATGATCAAAATAAACATACGAATTGGGTGTCATAATCACATCGTGTTTTTGTTTGGCGGCTTCAATGCCTCCACCCATTCCGCGCCATGACATAATCGTTGCATTCGGAGCAATGCCGCCTTCCAGAATTTCGTCCCAGCCAATCATTCTGCGACCTTTTTCATTCAGAACCTTTTCGGCATACGAAATCACATAGCTTTGCAAACGTTCTTCGGCAGTATGTTTAGCATCGGCAACCAAGCCAAGGTCTTTGATGCGTTGCTGGCATTTCGGGCATTTTTGCCAGCTGGTTTTCGGACATTCATCACCACCGATATGGATATATTTCGATGGAAAAATTTCAGTCAGTTCAGTCAGTACATCTTTGATAAAAGTTAGCGTTTTATCGTTGCCAGCACACAGCACATCTTCGGAAACACCCCATTGACGCCAGATAGCATACGGACCTCCGGTACAGCCTAATTCGGGATAAGCAGACAAAGCTCCCAACATGTGACCCGGCATATCAATTTCCGGAACAATGTTAATGTAACGGTCTTTGGCATAAGCTATGACATCCTTAATCTGTTCCTGAGTGTAAAAACCTCCGTAAGGAATGCCATCATATTTTCCTGTGTTTTTCCCAATTACAGTCTCAGGTCTTTTCGAACCGACTTCTGTCAAAAGCGGATATTTTTTAATCTCAATTCTCCAACCCTGATCATCGGATAAATGCCAGTGAAAATTATTGATGTTATGCAAAGCCAGAATATCGATATAGGTTTTCACTTCATCAACAGTAAAGAAATGGCGTGAAACGTCGAGATGCATTCCACGATAGACAAAACGCGGTGCATCGTTTATAACAGCTGCGGGCAATTCAACCTTAGCAGCTTTGACAACCGGAATGGACTTACGCAGAGTCTGAATTCCGTAAAAAACGCCATTTTCTGTTGAGCCAGAGATGACAATTTGTTTGGAATTCACGTCGATTCGATAGGCTTCAGGATTTCCGTTTTTTAATTCCAGATTCAGAATAATCGACCTCTTGTTTGACTTTGTTGTGGTTTTGAACTTTATACCGGTAATATCTTTCATATATTGAGCTAAAAATGCAGCATTTTTCTGCATTTTTTTGTTTCCGGCAGGATAAACAATTTTCACTGAGCCATCTAATTGAAAGGCTTTTCCATTTAGTAAATTAATTTCATTCGGCAGTGGAACGATTCGATAATTTATCTCCGGACTGGTGGCAAAGAGACTTGTAAGATACAATAATCCTGCAAGTTGAAGAAGAGTTTTTCGCATAAATTTTTTGTTATAAGTTTGTCTGATATGTTTAATGTTGATTTTATATTGACTGTCTTTTTGAATCAGCGATGAACTGATGATGATTTTTTTCGTTTGCCCGGGCTGAAATCAAAAAAATTGTTCATTACGAATAGGATTCGTATATTTAACTGTCGAACAAACAATTAAAACCATGAACAACTTTTATACAAAGTACGAGAAAATTCTCGAGATATAAAAGCAATTTGAAACAAAAAATAACTTTTTGAATCAAAGCCACGTTTAATTCGTGTGTGACGATTTTGGATAAAGGTTATTTAAATGCTAAATAACAACTTGATTGATTCAAACGGACTAATAATTATATATGCTGTGTTTTTGAGAACCACTTTTGTCAAATTATCGTATTTTTGTGTGGTAAAATATTTTTGTTTATCAAATCAAGTTTCTATATTTGCACTGTTCAAATTCCTTATTCTATCACTAAAACTTAATTTATGAATTTGATTTATATTTTCTGATTTTTTTTCTTCCTCAACTTCTCGTAAATTATCAACTAATGAAAAGTCAAAATGCTTTTGTCTTGATTTTTAGCTCTAAATATAAACTAATTGTAATAACTTTCTTTTAAAATCAGTATGGGAAACGCAAATGTAAAATTATCTTTCAAAGAAAAAGTAGGATACAGTTTGGGCGACACTGCCTCCCATTTTGTTTGGGACATGGTCGGCTTTTGGCTATTGTTTTTTTACACCGATGTGTATGGCATTTCGGCTGCTGCTGCCGGAACAATTATGTTGGTGGCGCGTTTTTGGGATATGGCAATTGACCCTGTTATTGGAATAGTTTCCGATAGAACCAATACTCGCTGGGGGAAATTCCGGCCGTATATTTTATTCGGAGCAATTCCGTATGCCGTGTTGGCAATTTTGACTTTCACCACGCCGAATTTTGGCGAAGTAGGCAAAATCATTTATGCCGGTGCAACCTACGTTCTTTTAATGACGGCTTATGCAGCTATCAATTTGCCGTATTCGGCTTTGGGTGCTGTTATGACTGACGACACCTACGAACGTGCCGGACTGAATACGTATCGATTCATCGCCGGTTTCTCCGGACAATTTATTGTTACCGGACTGGCACTTACTTTGGCAGAGTTTTTTGGTCACGGCAATAAAGCACAGGGATTTCAATATACCGTTTTGATGTTTGCTGTTCTAAGTTTGATTTTCTTTTTTATTACATTTCAAACAACCAAAGAACGGGTTCAACCGCCCAAAGAACAGAAAAATTCGTTGAAAGAAGATTTGAAAAACCTCTTTGCCAATAAAGCCTGGCGTATTTTGGCCATTGTCGGTATCATTTCGTTTATTATGTTTGCCATGCAAAATGCAGCGATTGCCTATTATTTTAAATATTATCTTGGACGCGAAAATAATGTCCAATTATTTAATGTGATAGGAACTGTGGCTCTGATTGTTGCATTGCCTTTATCCAAACCATTGGCCAAAAAGTTTGGCAATAAAAATGTATTTATCGGAAGTTCGTTGATTTCGGGTTTGTTTTTTATACTGATTTATTTAATGAGTGCAGTTAATAAAACCACTGTGTTAAATTTGAATTTTGTAGTTATTACTTTACCAAATGTAAATCTAACTTTAATTTACGTCTTTAATATTATAGCAAAAATGGCTTACGCTCCCGCAGTTCCGTTACTTTGGACAATGATTGCCGACTCAGCCGATTATGGCGAATGGAAAACCGGCCGCCGGGCAACAGGTTTGTATTTTTCGGCTGCGGTTTTTGCTCAAAAAGCAGGTTGGGGAATTGGAGCTGCCATTGCCGGTTGGATTCTTGCCTTTTCGTCGTTTGTTCCCAATGTAGTTCAAAACGAAACTGCAATTACCGGTATCAAATTGCTGGTTTCGGTGATTCCTGGCATTCTCTATATGTCGTGTGCTATTTTCATGATTTTCTACAAAATCGATTCGAAAACTACCGATTTAATGAAAAAAGATTTGGATGCTAAACGTGCTTTGGAACAATAATATTTAGTTAATATTTTATTTTAATATTTAGAAATGAGTAATTTATTTATTGGAAACAATCCTGTAATTTCAGGAAAGCAAAAAGTGAAAGGACAATTTGTCCAAATTGATGATGAAAAATATTATCAGATAAAAAATTACGACTACATGTTGCCGTTTTTTATCAGTCTGGCGAGTGATTCCAATCATTGGATGTATATTTCGAGTACCGGAGGTTTGTCTGCCGGCCGTAAAAATCCCGATCAGGCACTGTTTCCATATTACACCGACGATAAAATCAACGAATCGTCCGAAATCACTGGTAGCAAGACCATTTTACATGTTACCAAAGCCGGAAATCAATATTTATGGGAGCCATTTTCCGACCGGAATAAAGGCATTTATACCGTCGAACGCAACATTTCCAAAAGCACAATCGGTAATAAAATTGTTTTCAGCGAAAAGAATCTTGATTTAGGATTGACTTTCAGTTACGCATGGATGAATGCCGACGATTTTGGTTGGATTAAGAAAAGTGAGTTAAAAAATGACACCAGTGAATCGATGGAAGTTTATATGGTCGATGGTTTACAGAATATTTTGCCTTCAGGCATCGATAAATTTACTCAAAACACATTTTCTACCCTTGTGGATGGTTATAAAAAAACCGAATTGATTGAAAATTCTCCGTTGGCACTATTCCGCATGGAGGCAATTTTGGTCGACCGGGCTGAGCCGAGCGAATCGCTCAGAGCCAATACCGTTTGGAATACAGGACTTGAAAATGCAACTTATTTATTGAGTTCATCGCAACTGGATTCTTTCAGAAACGGTCAAAAACCAACGTATGAAACAGAAGCAAAAGGAGTTCGAGGAGCCTTTTTTGCCTGTGCCGAAATTAATCTGAAAGCTTCGGAAGCAAAAAACTGGTATTTTATAGCCGAAGTAAATCAGGATGCGGCTCAGGTGAATAATTTGCTGAAATTAATTTCCGAAACTAAAAATATTGCAACCATTCTCGAACAAAATATTGAAAAAGGAACCAAAAACCTGCAAAATATTGTGGCTCAGGCCGACGGAATTCAACAAACAGCTGACGAAAACGGCGTTGCACGTCATTTTTCCAACGTGTTATTTAACACCATGCGCGGTGGTATTTACAGCGAAAATTACACCATTTATGCTGCCAATTTCAGCCAGCACGTAAAACATTTTAATGTTGCACTTTGGGAAAAACAGGCTAATTTTCTGACAAAACTACCTGTCTCAATTGATTATTCGGAACTTGACAAGTTGATTCACGAACAAAACGATGCCAATTTATACCGGTTGTTTCAGGAGTATTTGCCGTTGACTTTCAGCCGCCGCCATGGCGATCCGAGCCGTCCGTGGAATTCGTTCGATATCAAGGTTAAAGATGAAAATGGAAATAAATTGCTCGGATATCAGGGAAACTGGCGCGATATTTTCCAAAACTGGGAAGCGTTATCGTTGTCTTTTCCCGGTTATATCAATGGAATTATTGCCAAATTTGTGAACGCAACCACTGCCGATGGTTACAATCCGTACAAAATTACCGAACAGGGAATTGACTGGGAAACCATTGAACCTGAAAATCCGTGGTCGAATATTGGTTATTGGGGCGATCATCAGATTATTTATTTATTGAAACTCATGGAGGTTTCACATAATCATTATCCCGAAAGTCTGCTTTCATGGCTCGACAAGGAAATGTTTGCCTTTGCCAATGTGCCTTACAGGCTGAAAAGCTACAACGAAATTGTTGCCAGTCCAAAAAATTCGATTCGTTTCGATGCCAAACTTCATCATTTCATTGAAAAACTCGAACAAACCTTTGGTTCTGATGCCCGATTGATCCTGACTTCAACAAACGAAGTAAAATTAGTGACTTTCACAGAAAAAATACTGGCCACGTTATTGGCAAAATTAAGTAATTTTGTTCCCGAAGCCGGCATTTGGATGAATACGTTGCGCCCGGAATGGAACGATGCCAATAATGCGTTGGTTGGAACAGGAGCATCTATGGTAACTTTGTATTACATGCGGCGGTTTGTGACTTTTATGCAGGAACTTTACAAAAGTTCACCGCTTGAAAAATATACTGTTTCTGAAGAAATGTATTCGTTTTTCGTAGAATTATTTAATGCATTCAAATCTCATGAATTTTTACTTGAAAAAGGTTTTGACAATATACAACGACGCCAGATTGCAGACGAATTAGGTAAAGCCGGTGAAAATTACCGAACTAAAATTTACAGCGAATCTTCATCAAAAAAAGAAGTTCTTGCTAAACAGGATTTAAAGTATTTCTTTGAAGTTGTATTGAAATTTATCGATCAATCTATTTCGGTAAACAAACGCGAAGACAAACTCTATCACGCTTATAATCTGGTTAGTTTCACCGATAATGAAGTTGCTATCCGTCATTTGTACGAAATGCTTGAAGGTCAGGTTGCGGTCTTGACTTCAGGAAAGCTAACACCGGTTGAAGCCGTTGAATTGCTCGATGCTTTACGCAACAGTTCGCTTTATCGCGCCGATCAGCTGAGTTATATTTTATATCCAAATAAGAAATTGCCGTTATTTTTAGATAAAAACCACATTCCATCTGAAGACGTAAAACGCATTCCGCTTCTTCAACAATTAATTGCAGCCGGAAATACCAACATTATTTGCAAGGATAACAAAGGAGAATTTCATTTCAATGCCAATTTCAATAATGCCGGATTCCTGACTGTCGCTTTAAATAAATTAAAAGCAGGTTCTGCTTTTGAAGTTTCTGATAACGAACAACTTAAAATCGAACAATTATACGAAAAACTGTTTGACCATCAATCATTTACAGGTCGTTCAGGGACTTTCTATAAATATGAAGGGTTGGGTTGCATTTACTGGCACATGGTTTCGAAACTGTTGTTAGCAATAGGCGAAAATATTAAAAAAGCTATTTCAGAAAAAGCTGATACTGAAATCATTGAAAAGCTTAAACACCATTATGCCGAAGTAAAAACCGGTATTGGAGTTCATAAATCTCCGGCAGATTATGGTTCATTTCCTTTTGATCCGTATTCACACACACCCATGATGGCCGGCGTTCAGCAACCGGGTATGACAGGTCAGGTGAAAGAAGATATTATCAGTCGCTTTTTCGAATTGGGCGTGCTGGTTGAAAATGGTTATTTGATGATAAAACCGATGATTCTGAAAGCGGAAGAATTTATTCAACCAACAAACGAGAATCCACATCCGCATTTGTCATTCAGTTATTGTTCCATCCCTTTTATTTATCAAATAGACGGAACAGAAGGAATGGAAATGATTTATATCGATGGAAAAACAGAAAAGACAATCGATTATTCGTTAAGTAAAGCTCAAAGTCACGCTGTTTTCAACCGCGATAAGAGGATTGATAAGATAATTGTACATTTAAAGAAACTATAGGTACAAAGCTGACAAAATCTACAAAAAAAACCGTGAGTGGCAACTCACGGTTTTTTTTGTAGAAACATATCAAGTTTTAATTTATCAAAATCTTTCTTGTGGTTGATTCTCCATTTTGTGAAATTACACGTACGAGACAGATGCCTTTATTCCAGTTTGATACCGGAATATTTAAATTGTCGGAGGAGATGCGTTGTGAATATATTTTCTCTCCTGTTAACTGATAAATTTCAATAGAAGCTATTGAACCATGAATGACAATTTCTTTTTCTGCGGAAAAATAATACACTTTCAAATCTGTTTGTGAAATTGAAGGAGTTGCAGAAATCGCGGAGTATTCGAATGCTCCAAGGTCGGGGGCCAACCCGGAGAACGCAAATCCCACATCAGTTCCTATATCAATCAATCCGCTTGTTGGAGTTAAATGAAGCAACGTGATTTCGGGTAGCGAACCGTCACTTTGACGCGGATTTAGCATTTGTGTGAAATCCAAACTTGTAAAATCAGTCGAGACACAAGAAAATCCGGTGTTCCATGAATTATAAGCTTGTGTAACCGAATTGCTGTTGAAACTGTTAGAACCTTTACTGCTTAATGATGCACAATTTTTGATAATCAACGTGCCATAAGTACTATTAGAGAATCCGTAATTATTTCCATTGTTATAACTGGTACAATTATAAATGGTCATTACACCGGCATTGTTATTTTGATCAAAACCCTTTACTTTGTTTCCTACAGAAATACAATTGTGAAGTGTGGCATTGTGTAAAGTATAAAGTCCTCCCAATTTGAATCCATTTCCGTTTCCATAATTGGTCATCATATAACGACCTGAGGAATTTTTGAATTGATAAAACCAACTTGCACTATCGGTTTTAAATCGAATATTATCTGTCATGTCAAATGAAGCTGGAGCCATTGAATAACACCAGCAACTGTCATACACCGTGTTTCCGACCTTTTGATAACTGTCCCACCCGTCATCTCCATTTCTCCACGAACGACATCCTTTATAGGTATTGGTTCCGGTGTTAGTATATTGTTTGTCGGCAAAACCATCTGCGTTTCCACCATAATCCGGACTGGTTATTCCACCCGATTTGTAATCGAAATTTTCGTAGGAGTCGCAATTAAGAATAAAATTATTACTTCCGGTTTTCATTTGAGTTCCCGAATCACAATTCCATCGGGTAGTGCAATTTTCAATCGTATTATTGCTTCCGGTTACCTGCAATCCATTATCGCCGGCTCCCTGAATAATAATTCCTTTAAAATGAACATAACTCCCTGATATTTTAATTCCCTGATTGCTGCTGTTATATGGCTCTGTACGAAAATCAAATATTGGTGTTTCGCCCGGATAATTCACTATATGAATGAAGCCTGTTGCTGATCCTGATTTTGAGTACTGTTGAATGCTGTTGAAACTATACATGCCGCCACGAATAATCAACGAATCTCCTCCAGTTAAAGATTTACCAATAGCAGTTGTAAAGCTTAACGGATCAGAAATGCTTCCACTTGCTGTAGAAGTGCCGGTTGGAGAAACATAGTAAGTTGTTGCAGAAGCTGTGCCGGTAATTGTCGTACAACTCAGGACAATTAATAGTAATAGAGTAATTGATTTATTCATGACTTAAATTTACAGAATTTTGATGCTGCAAATTTAAATCATATAATCGAATTCTATGTGGATTTATTTACCTATCTTGTGGATATTCTGCTAATTGACAATAATAAACAGTTTGGGAATGGATTTTATTTGTTTTTGATAATTATCAGGAAATCATTGATTCCATAAAAAAAGCAAAGTCAACATCCGGTAACTTTGCTTTTTAAATGGTAAATCGTAAAACTTGGCCGACTTTTGGCGGATGAACCAATGGTCAATTCATTTTATTCCACACTGAATTTATAAATGCACCATTCGTCGTATTTTTCTCCCGGGCGAAGTACCGGACTTGGGAAATGTGCCACGTTAGGTGAATTCGGAAAACCCTGAGCTTCGAGGCAAATAGCGTCCTGGCGGTCGTAGATTTTGCCTTCTTTACCGGTTACGTTTTTCACCCAGTTAGCTGTATAAACCTGCATTCCCGGTTTTGTTGTGAATGTTTCCATTTTACGTCCGGTTTCCGGTTCATAAACGGTTGCAGCCAATACCAAATCACCCATTTGTTCTTTGCGCAAGCACCAGTTGTTGTCAATTCCCCAACCCGGAACGAATGCTTCGTCGTCGATACGTTCGCCGACAACTATGGGTTTGTTGAAATCGAAAGCTGTTCCTTTTACCGGGCGGATTTTGCCTGTTGGAGCAAACGATTCGTCCAAAACAGTATAGAAATCGGCATTGATTTGCAACACATGGCCTTTGATAGTCCCGTTTCCCGCCCCTTTCAGGTTGAAGTACGAGTGATTTGTCAATCCGATAACGGTTGGTTTATCAGTAGTGGCTTCGTAATGGATTTTTACTTCGTTTTCGTCCGACAGCAAATAGGTAGCAGTAACTGTCAGATTACCCGGATAACCTTCTTCGCCATCGGGAGAGAAAAGTTCCAGTACCAGTTGCTGTTGCGCAACCGATTTAACAGTCCATACTTTTTCGTTGAAACCTTGTACACCACCGTGCAATGAGTTTGTTCCGTTGTTTATTGGCAATGTGTATTCCACACCATCGATGCTGAATTTACCGTCTTTTATACGGTTGGCAAAACGTCCGCAAATAGCTCCGAAGTAGATTTCTTTTTCCATCACTTCTTCAAGTGTATCGAAAGAAAGCACAACATCATCGAATTTGCTGTTTTTGTCGGGAACCATCAGGCGGATAATTTTCGCACCGTAATTGGTGATATCCACCGACATACCTTTTTTATTGAACAAAGTGTAAAGCGATACAGGTTTACCGTTCAATTCTAATTCTAATTCTTTTACTGTTTTCATGTTGGGTTATTGGTTCATCTGTTCATTAGTTAATTGGTTGAAGAAGTCCACAACCAATTAACCAGTTAACCGATAAACTGTTTAATCTATTTTACAAGCTCCATCACCAATTTCAGCAATGTAAAATTCGGGTTTGATACCGATTTTTGCTTCGTAAGCGGCTCCTACTTCTTTTATAAACGTATCGATTGCTTCGTCTTTTACCAACGAAACCGTACAACCGCCAAAACCTCCACCGGTCATACGTGAACCGATCACGCCATCGATTTTCCATGCTTCAGAAGCCATGCAATCCAGTTCCGGGCCTGTTACTTCATAGTCGTCCCTTAACGAAACATGTGAAGCATTCATCAATTTTCCAAATAATTTCAAATCACCTGCTTTCAATGCTTTTACAGCATCAGAAGTACGCTGAACTTCACCAACAACGTGACGGGCACGTTTGCGGGCAACTGGATTGGTAATAGCCGATTCAATTGATTTGAATTCAGCTTCGGTCAGTTCAGCAAGATATTTAATCGGACGAACTTTATTCAACTGTTCAACAGCCAGTTTACATTCGGCAACACGTTGGTTGTACGCGCCTGAATCCAGTTTGTGTGGGCTGTGTGTGTTAGAAATTACTATTTTTACACCCTCCAATTTAACCGGTACCAATTCAAATTCAAGTGTATCGCAATTTAAGTGAACAGCGTGATCTTTTGCACCATTAGCTGAAACAAACTGGTCCATGATTCCGCAATTTACCAACGCAAATTCGTGTTCTGCTTTTTGACCGATTTGTGCCAGAACGGTACGGTTGAAATTAGTTCCGAGTTGGTCGTTGAATGCGAAAGCAGTAACTACTTCCAAAGCTGCAGAAGAAGAAAGTCCTGCACCGTTAGGCACGTTGCCCCAGATCAATATGTCATACCCTTCGGTGATTGCCACACCGCGTTTCACGAATTGAGCAATAACGCCAAGCGGATAGTTGACCCATGATTTGTTCAACGGAGTAGTCAGTTGTTCGAAACCAAGCGAAACAATTTCAGGTTGGTTCAACGATTTGAAGTTCATTACTTTTTTATCGTTTTTAGCTAACAACAAATAAGTTCCAAAACTTAATGCACATGGAAATACTGAACCACCATTGTAATCGGTGTGTTCACCGATTAAGTTTACACGACCCGGAGAGAAATACACTGCATCTGCGGCTTTACCGTATGCAGATTCAAAAGCTAATTTTAATTCTGGAACTGTCATATTATTTTTTTTTGTTGATTTTCGATGCAAATATAATAGATAAACTGCTATTTTATGTGCCAAAGAATAATGTTGTAAAACACAAATATTTAAGTTGTGTTTGAATAATTGACAAAACGTATTTTCAACTAATAATTTGACAGAAATATGTTTTATAAATTCTTCTTTAAGGGAGATAATAGGGTTGTCAATCGGGAAACTCCATCAAATAGGCTTTGATAAAGGCGTCAATATCGCCATCCATTACGCCTTGCACGTTCGAAGTTTGATAATTAGTACGGTGATCCTTTACACGGCGGTCATCGAACACGTAACTGCGAATTTGTGAACCCCACTCGATTTTCTTTTTGCCGGCTTCCACTTTGGCTGTTTCAGCACGACGTTTTTCGAGTTCCAGTTCGTACAGTTGCGATTTCAATAAGCGTATAGCGTTGTCTTTATTCCCAAACTGTGAGCGGCTTTCGGTATTTTCAATCACAATTTCGTCCATGAGGTTTGTTACCGGATTTTTGAATTTGTAATGACAGCGAACGCCGGTTTCCACCTTATTTACATTCTGCCCACCCGCTCCACTCGACCGGAACGTATCCCATGTCAGGTTGGCCGGATTGATTTCAATTTCAATGGTATCATCTACCAACGGAACTACATAAACCGATGTAAATGAGGTCATGCGTTTGCCCTGAGCATTGAAAGGTGATACGCGGACAAGGCGATGCACACCGTTTTCGCTTTTCAGGTAACCGTAAGCCATTTCGCCTTCAATTTGCATTGTTACGGTTTTGATTCCGGCTTCGTCGCCTTCTTGCAGGTTAGTGATTTCGCATTTGTAGCCCTGACGTTCGCTCCAACGTTGGTACATGCGGAATAGCATTTCTGCCCAATCCTGCGCTTCGGTTCCACCGGCTCCACCCACAATTTTGATTACTGCTCCCAGTTTATCTTCCTCGTGCGAAAGCATATTTTTCATTTCGAGCGTATCAACCAGTTCCAGTGCATGGCGATACGCTTCGTCCACTTCTTGTTCGGTTACAGCATTTTCCTTGTAAAAATCGAAAAACAACTGGAGTTCATCGGCAGCCGTTTTCACTTCATTGTAGCCAACTACCCAGTTTTTTAATTCTTTTACTTTGCGCATCTGAGCTTCGGCAGCTTTAGCATCATTCCAGAAATCGGGAACCTGCGTACGCAATTCTTCTTCTTCTATTTGGATTAATTTCGTATCGACGTCAAAGATACCTCCTCAACGCGGACTCGCGCTCCAACACATCTTTCAGTTGGTCTATCGTTATCATTCTTTTTTAGTTTATTTGATGAGTTGTTAATTTGATTATTTGTTGGAGATATCTTTTCCAACGTTCAAAACTTTGGAAAAGTTATTAGTAATTAAAAGAAAAAGCATGGCGTAAATACTGCAGCAAAACCTATTACAAATCCTGCAAGTACCTGTCCCAGCGTGTGGGCTTTCAGTTCGATGCGCGACAAAGCAACTAAAGCTGAAAAAGTCAAAATCAGAACGAATAACCAAACCGGATTAATCGCGGTACGGTAGCAAACGCCAAAGATTGAACCAGTCAGACCGCCCATTCCGGCTGCATGAGCACTGATTTTCCATTTCAGATTGATGAACAAAATGATAAAAACAGAAGCTGCCGAACCCATTCCCATTGCGACAATGAACATAGGAAATTGCATTGTGCGCCACATAAACATCGACCAGAAAACATACGCCAAAAATGAGAAAAGATACGGCATAGTTCGTTCTTCTTTTTTCGAAATAAACAAATCGTGAACTTCTCCTCTTTTCATCATCAGCCAAATAGGAATGGCCGGAAGTATTCCGGTAAAAAGCAGTGTTCCGATAATGGCAATCCAACGCCACAACAATGGCATGGGCGAAAAAATGTCCATGTTCATAAGCAGTAGTATGGCATAAGTTGGCATCAACAACGGTTGAAAAACCAGCGAAATTATGTTATAGAAAGTCTTCATCTAAAAGAATTTACAATTTATTCATCCGCCAAAAGTCGGACAAGTTTTACTTTTTACAATTCAACCGCAAACACGAAACACGGAACATGAAACTCTTCAAACGGTTTTTATATTTCTCTTCGCATTCTTGCCACCGGAATATTCAGTTGTTCGCGGTATTTGGCAACGGTACGGCGGGCAATAATGTATCCTTTTGTTTTGAGGACAGCAGCCAATGTTTCGTCAGTTATTGGTTTATTTTTATCTTCGTTTTCAATACATTGAATTAATATCTGTTTTATTTCGCGAGTCGATACTTCTTCGCCAACATCGTTTGTCATCGATTCCGAAAAGAAATATTTCACCGGAAAAATACCGAATTCAGTTTGAATATATTTGCTGTTGCTCACTCTCGAAATAGTGGAAATATCGTATCCTGTGCGGTCGGCAATGTCTTTCAGAATCATCGGTTTCAGATAGGTATCATCGCCTTCGATAAAGAATTCACGCTGAAAATCCACAATCGCCATCATGGTAGTTAGCAAAGTTTGCTGTCGCTGTTTGATGGCGTCGATAAACCAACGCGCGGAATCAATCTTTTGTTTAACGAACATCACAGCATCTTTCATTTCCTTACTTTGGTTTTGTTTGTTTCCGGCGTAATCCTGAAACATTTCGTTATAGGTGCTGTTCACCCGAAGTTCAGGCACATTGCTGCTGTTGAGCGAAACGGTCAGCTGATTTTCATCATTTTCCAAAATGAAATCGGGAACAATGGTCGCCATCGATTTTTCCAGAATATTTCCACTCCAGGCATTTCCGGGTTTCGGATTCAAGTGAATGATTTCGTTCATCACTTTTTTCAGCATGGCGTCGTCCATGTCCAATCCGCGAAGGATTTTATCGTAATGTTTCTTCGAAAATTCTTCGAAATATTCCGCTAACAGTCGTTTGGCGAGTTTCACCGAAACAGTTTGATCTTTCCGTTCGAGCTGAAGCAAGAGGCATTCCTGAAGGCAAGAAGCGCCCACGCCGGTCGGATCGAACTGACGCACAAGGTTAATGATGCGGCGCATTTCTTCGTCGGTGGTTTGTACACCCGACTGAAAAACAATATCATCAACCATGGCTTCGGGTGTGCGGCGGAGGTAACCTTCATCATCGATATTGCCAATCACATATTCAGTCAGCAGCCTGTCTTTTTCCGATAATTGCAACAAACCGACCTGATCAACCAGAAATTCGTGAAAAGTCATTCCCACCGAAAACGGAATATCTTCGTGTTTATCTTCTTTGGACGTGTTGTTAGCTTTAAGTTTATAATCGGGGATATCATCGTCGGCTATGTATTCATCAAAATCAATGTCATCGTTGTTTCCGCCATCATCCAAACTCAACTCATCCAACTCATCTGTTTCGCTATCCGCTTCAGCACCTTCTTCCAAAGCCGGATTTTCCTCCAATTCCTGACGAATACGTTCTTCCAGCTCCAAAGTAGGCACTTCGAGCATTTTGATAACCTGAATCTGCGCAGGCGAAAGTTTTTGCTGTAACTTAAGTTGTAATTGTTGCTTTAACATAAACGAAAAAACCGGCTATTGACCAATAATAGAGCGCAAAGATACGCTTTTTTTAGAAGAAAATAAAGAAAAGAGGGGGTGCTTTTTAATTTTCGTATCTTAGGAATGAGGGTACTTCATTTATTCACTGGGTGAATCTAAAGAATCCCTTCGTAGTAAGAAAATTGGATTTCAAAAAGAACTGCCCCAATTTTTTAATTATCTACTGATAGATTTGTAGAATAAAATCAGTAGTTTTGTATCCTGTTTTTTGCATACAAAAATGATCGACCAAGCCACCATAGACCGCATTACCGAAGCTGCACAGATACAAGATGTGGTGTCGGATTACGTTACCTTGAAGAAACGCGGGGTGAATCTGTTGGGTCTGTGTCCATTTCATAACGAGAAAACACCTTCTTTTACCGTTTCGCCTGCCAAAGGTATTTTCAAATGTTTTGGCTGCGGAAAGGGTGGTAACTCCGTGCATTTTATCATGGAGCACGAACAGATTTCGTACTACGAAGCACTGAAATATTTAGCCAAAAAATACAATATTGAAGTTCAGGAACGTGAACTTTCGCCCGAAGAAATGGCGGTGCGTAACGACCGCGAAAGTATGTTGCTGGTCAACGAATTTGCACAAAAACATTTTACACACTTGCTCCACAATCACATCGACGGCAAATCCATCGGTCTTAGCTATTTCCACGAACGTGGTTTCCGCGACGACATTATCGATAAATTCCAACTCGGCTACAGTCTCGATCAGCGTGATGCCTTTACGCAAGCCGCTATCAAAGCGGGATATAACAAAGAATATCTACTGAAAACGGGGCTTACACTCGAAGGCGACAACAATTATCTCACCGACCGTTTCCGTAGTCGCGTGATGTTTCCAGTGCTTTCGCTTTCCGGTAAAGTGGTGGCATTCGGTGGTCGTATCCTCAAGAAGGAAGACAAGATGGCGAAGTACGTAAACTCACCTGAATCGGAAATTTACCACAAAAGCAACGAGTTGTACGGCATTTATTTTGCCAAGCAAGCCATCGTGAAGCAAGATCGCTGCTTTCTGGTGGAAGGTTACACCGATGTAATTTCGATGCACCAGAGCGGCATTGAAAACGTCGTGGCTTCGTCCGGAACTTCACTTACACCGGGACAAATCCGACTGATTCACCGCTTCACCGAAAACGTAACAGTGATTTATGACGGTGACCCTGCCGGTATCAAAGCATCCATTCGTGGAATTGATTTATTGCTGGAAGAAGGACTAAATATCAAAGTTTTATTGTTGCCCGATGGCGACGATCCCGATTCCTTTGCCCGAAAACACAATGCTTCCGATTTTATTGAATACGTTCAGCAAAATTCTTCAGACTTTATACGTTTCAAAACCAATTTGCTGTTGGCTGATGCAGATAATGACCCCGTAAAACGTGCCGGACTGGTGCTGGATATTGTTCGAAGTATTTCCATTATTCCGAATTCGGCAGTGCGTGGTGAATATGTAAAAGAATGCAGTACATTGCTGAACGTGGAAGAGCAAATGCTTTATTATGAGATAAACAAACTCAAAAATAATGAACAGGAGAAAAACGATGTTCGCCGACAAACCGAAGCAACCAACTTGCCTTCGATTGATGAAGCTGACAATAGTAATAAAAGAGCCATTTCAGGAACAAAATTTGAAGACCAGGAACGGAGTATTTTACAAGTGTTGATAAAATATGGCGATGCAGTGCTGTATTATGCCGATGAAGAAAAGCAACAACCTGTAACCGTAGGTGCCTATATTTTGGAGGAACTGGAAAAAGATCAACTCACATTCGATAATTCATTGCATTCGTTGATGTTGGAAGAATATAAAAATCATTATAAGCAGGAAAATTTTGCAGTAGAACATTTTTTTCTGTACCATTCACAGAGCGAAATCAGCAATATAACCGCTGATTTGATTTCGGAAAAATACACTCTGAGCCGCATTCATTCCAAGATTAAGAAAATTGAAGCAGATTCGGATAGGCTGCTGGAATTGGTTCCACGAGTCGTATTTGAATTTAAAAATAGTCTGATTTTGGAAATGATCAAACAAAAACTCATCAATTTAAAAACTGCAAATGATAACAAAAATAATGCGCTGGTGGATGAAATTATGCAGGAAATGAGCCAACTGGAAGTTACAAAAAAACAACTTTCGAAGAAACTGGGGGAAAGAATAATAATTAAATTGTAAACAACCAGCCAATTCAACAGTTACACAATTCAACAAAAAACAATGATTCTCTTTGATCAAATTATTTTCGGACCAATTCACAGTCGCCGACTGGGGCTTTCGCTGGGTGTAAACCTGCTGCCGATTGATGCCAAAATATGTTCGTTCAACTGCATTTATTGTGAATGCGGTTTCAATACCACCATGCAGGATTCGCCCATTCCTACACGTGAGCAAGTGCGTGAAACATTGGAAGCGAAATTGCAGGAAATGGTTGCCGAAGGACAAATCCCCGATGTGATTACCTTTGCAGGAAACGGCGAACCGACACTCCATGCCGAGTTCGAAGGCATTATCGATGACACCATTGCATTGCGAAATCAATATTGTCCAACGGCAAAAGTCAGCGTATTGTCTAACTCCACGCGTATTTACAAACCACATGTTTTCAGTGCACTGAACAAAGTGGATAACAATATTCTGAAATTCGATTCGGCTATCGACCGCACCATGCAATTGATGGATCAACCTGTTGGAAAAGAAATTAATGTAGCTTGGTTTATTGAGCATTTGAAGAAATTTGAAGGTCGACTGATTATTCAAACCATGTTTTTGCGTGGAGTTGTGAATGGTGAAACGATTGACAACACTACCAATGAAGAAGTGGAAGCATGGCTCAAAGCATTGGAAGAAATTCGTCCCCAGCAAGTGATGATGTACTCTCTCGACCGCGAAGCACCCACTCAAAATCTCCAGAAAGTAAACGTTGATGAACTAAACACCATTGCCGAAAAAGCAAGAAAACGTGGATTTGAAGTGTCGGTAGCAGGATGATGACCCCCAACCCCTAAAAGGGAGTAAGGTGATGCTTTCTTATCAAGTTAATTTCATAAATTTTATTTGCAAAGATACTAACTTAAAGCCCCTTTAGGGGTTTGGGGTCTATGAAAATTCTTATTTGTCCGCTAAACTGGGGATTAGGTCACGCAACGCGCTGTGTGCCGATTATCCAACGACTGAAGGCTGAAGGTCTCGAGCCGGTGGTGGTGGCGGATGGTTTTCCGTTGGCTTTTTTGCAACAAGAATTTCCTTCACTTCGTTTTATTGAATTTCCTTCCTACTCGGTTTATTATGCTGCAGGCAAATCGCAGGTAGGTGCTATGATATTCAATTTCCCGAATATTATCAGTGGAATATTCAGAGAACATTTTTGGTTAAGAGATTTACTGCAGTCCGAGCATTTCGACCAAGTAATTTCCGATAACCGCTTTGGGATGTGGAATAAGCGGGTTCATTCCATTTACTTGACACATCAGTTGATGGTGAAAATGCCGATGAATTTGAGGTTTCTTGAACCACTGGCTCACCTTATTCATAAAGCATTTATAAACCGCTACGACGAATGCTGGATTCCCGATCGCGAAGAAAACGGTGGTTTGTCGGGTGATTTGGCGCACAAATATCGGTTACCATGCAACGCGAAATTTATCGGAACACTTTCCCGTTTTCAGGGCATGGGAAATACAATACCGAACACAGATTATGAACAAGTGGCTGTAATTTCGGGCGTGGAACCGCAAAGAACTATTTTTGAGAAAAGTCTGATCGAGAAATATTGTAACAGTGCGAAAAAAACACTTTTGGTTTGCGGTCAACCGCAAACTGAGAGGAAAGAAAACAAGATAGGAAATTTAACCGTAGTTTCACATCTGTCAGATTTTGAACTGGCTGCGGTTTTACTTGGAACAAAGAAAATTATTTGCCGTTCGGGATATTCGAGCATCATGGATTTGGATGCGCTAAACTGTCTGCCCAAAGCCGAACTCATTCCCACACCCGGACAAACGGAACAAGAATACCTTAAAATAGTTCACAGTTCATAGTTGACAGTTGACAGCGAAAATCAAATAATTATTTAATTGTCAATTGTTAACTGACAAATATCAACTAACCCTGTGTATATCAGCAAATGTCCATTTCACACCTTTATTGTAATGAACATCGGCATACCCAAAGATGACGAATAATCCTTCGCGTGAAGGATATTTAATTCCCCATTTTTCTCGAAAAATTCTTGCTTTTTTGCCGTTTTGAATAAATGGATGCACAGCGCCTAGCATACAAGTTCCGAGTCCAAGTGATTCGCCGGCAAGCATGGCATAAGTAGCAGCAATAATCGGATCGGCAGGATCGGTATAAGGTGAGCCGTAAAAATACATGGCAAGCGGCGCATCATAGTTTATCCAATTATCGCCTTTCTCCATACTATCAACGTAAATATCAAAAACAGGTTTGATAAATTCACGCATCATTTCGTCGGTTGGTTTTCCCCAAAATGGGCGCATCAAGGTCATAAACCAGTTGGAAGCCATCCAGCGAATGGTAGTTAGATATTTCGAAAATTCTACGGCAAAAGTTCGTACTTGCGTTTTGTTTTCCAATACCAACACATGCACATCCGAAGGCGGCAAGCCCATAGGTGCTGTTTGAGCAGCTTCCAGAATTTGGTCGATTTTTTCTTTTTCTACCGGTTTATCTTTAAATTCGCGAATACTACGGCGACGCTGAAGCATGGAGAGCAAACTTTCGTAGCTTGGAACAGTGCTTTTATCGGGCAAATCGAATAATTGAACCGGCGATAATGTGCGTCCTTCAATCGCAATCACACCGGTTGGACAAACCATCATGCAATGTCCACAACCCACGCAACCAAATATCGATTTGTTGGATTTTACAACTTTGTGATTGACAATTTCTAACCCAAAATCTTTGCACACATCTATACACAGTCCACAACCGGTACATTTTTCAGTGTCGATAAAAATATTTGCGGGCACATTTACTCGTGAAGTTGGAATTGCCATATAATTGGTTAATAATGAACAATTAATAATTAGAAAAATACTGTTGCAAAAGTAAGAAATATTCATTTGATTATTGAATTATTCTCACAAAAAAATCGCTGAGAATTTTCTCAGCGATTAATTGTTAACTAAACAGACATCACAGATTTATACCTTAATTATCTTCTCTTTGATTCATTGTTTGACGAACGACTTTCAGTTTTAGTTCCCGATCTCTGTTCGTTACTACGCGTGTTTTCTGATTGTCTTTGCACTGCAGGTTTTGATTCAACGGTTCTAGTTGGTTGATTTACAATAGGTGCAGTTCTTGTGTTTGTGTTTCCGCGATTAACAGAATTGTAATTTCTGTTACCATTATCGGTATTTGGGCGTGGTTGATAAGTATTATTGCGTTGAATATTATTATTTACATCCGAGCTTCTGTTATTTGTTGGAGGTGTATATTTTTGATTATTTGTATTGCTCTGATTCCGATAACCTCCGGAATTTTGCCAACTTCTATTACCCGATTCATTATTGTTTGTTCTGTTTTGAAAAGTATTTCCATTTCGGGTACTATTCGAATTCCTTGAATCGGATGGTGTAGTGTAAGTTCTTTGATTTGAATTACGTTGATTCAAACCGTTCGATTGAGAATTTCTTTGTACGTTTGAATTGTCCCAGGTTCTGGTCGGTCTGGTCCCGGTAGAATTTCCTTGATAAGATTGTCGGGTTTGATTATTTTGTATTACTCTATTCCGATTGAACTCAAAATCACGTTTATTGCGAATATTTTCATTTCGAGTGCTGAAATTACGTTCAGGATATCTGTTGCCATAATCGTTACGACTTATTGATTGATGAATTCTTTGGGCATAATTGTCAAAATGGTTTTGTGTGTAATAGTAGTTGTGATTATAATTAATATGATTTCGTATATTACTCAAATACATATTAATACCAATCGGACTATGATATCTGTAATAGCTTGGATAATAACCCCAATAATAGGGTGAATTCCAGCTATAATAATTTGATCCCCAAAAGAATGAAAAAATAAAAGGAGTGTACGAATAAGTCGGTTCAATAACATAATTGGCTCCGTAAAGATAGGGATCGCCAACAATCTGAACGGTTGGATTGTTGTTCTGATCTTTTTCAACTACAATTGATGCCACATCCTGATAAGCATTTTTGTCTAAAACTGCCTGAATAACAACTACATGAACATCATTTTCCATCTTTTCAATTACACGTAAATAATCTACTTGTCCGTCATTATTCAAATCCAGGTTTGAAATTCCACTGTCATAATCATTCAGTTTCTGTTCAAATTCTTCCATATTTTTTGATTCCCCAAACGCAGTAGCCACAGCTTTTAAATCAAGATTGTTGCTAATGTCATTGTTTTGAGCTTCAACTGTAATCCTTTCTTGTGCCATAAATTGAGTGGTTGCAATTAAAATAACCACTAACAGGCTTGTTACTTTTGTTTTCATAATCGTAAATTTTTAGCGGTGAATATTATTGTTTCTGATTTAAAATCAGAAGTATTTCTTTTTGTGCCATGATATCACCAATTTCTATGCCAAAATGTTATGTTAATAATTTATACAATCAAAATGCTCTTTTTTATACTGATTTTAATACGCCTAAAATCCACAAAAACAAAACAATAAGACAATCGCACTTTGTTTTTTTAGAAAACTCCTGATCAAAATTTTAAGGTCATATAGACATTCTACCAAAACAGGATTTTCAAAAATAGTTATTTCCATCTTTTTGTTTATCTTTGCAACAATCAATTTTGAAAAATGAATACTCTTGACCTGATCATCTTAATTCCAATCGCCTTAGGTTTTGTTTTTGGATTGTTTAAAGGGCTGATTAAAGAGCTTGCATCACTGGCTGCCATTGTGTTAGGTATTTTTGGCGCAAAAATGTTTGCTCCATCTCTTTCCGGTTTCCTAATAAATAAATTTGACTTTTCTGAAAAAACTGCACTACCTACAGCCTATCTTATTTTATTTATTTCCATTGCCATTTTACTCCTTTTGCTTGCCAAAACACTCGACAAAATATTTGATTCCATTGCGTTGGGCGGATTAAATAAATTTCTGGGTGGTTTGTTTGCTGCATTAAAATATGCCCTGATTGTGAGTGTCTTATTAAATGTGTTTGACGCGTTGGATAGTCGTTTCCCGATTATTAAAGCCAAAACCAAAGCCGAATCGATAGGTTACAAGCCGATAATGAAATTAGCACCCACTTTGTGGGAAGAAACAAAAAACGGCAAAGTTTTGAATTTCAAGCCTAAATCAACCAATGAAGCGGAAAAAGTCAGAAACAACCGATACCGAAATTGAACTTTTTCAAGAAACTTCAGGGCTAAAAGGCAACTTTTCAAAGTTTACATTCGAATGTGGTTGCGACGAGGCCGGTCGTGGTTGTCTGGCTGGGCCGGTTGTGGCGGCTGCCGTTATTTTGCCTGCTGATTTTTATTGCCCTTTACTCAACGATTCCAAACAACTGACCGAAAAAGAGCGAGATATCCTTCGTCCGATAATTGAAAAAGAAGCATTAGCATGGGCGGTGGCTGAAGTTGATAATAATGAAATCGATGAAATTAATATTCTGAATGCATCCATAAGGGCGATGCACAGGGCGATTGATAAACTTTCCATCCGTCCTGAATTTATCATAGTAGATGGTAATAAATTCAAACCATATTCGGATATTCATCATCAAACCATTGTAAAAGGTGACTGTAAATATCTTTCCATTGCTGCAGCTTCGGTACTTGCCAAAACACATAGAGATGAACTTATGCAACAATTACATGTCGAATTTCCAGTATACGACTGGAATAAAAACAAAGCATATCCAACTCTGAAACATCGAGCAGGCATTAGAACAAACGGTACAACACCTTATCACAGAATGACCTATGATTTGTTGGGAGAAAGAAAGGCGGAGGCAAAGGCAAAGACAGATGCAAAGAAGCTGAACAAAAAATAATTTTGAATGAATCAGAATGGATACCCAATTGCAAAATGCAAAGCAAAATCATCGTTCAGATTTGGACTTACCCGCCATTGTTCACGGCGACTCAACACAGGATTGAATAATTTTACGCCTAAATCGACACGCGCAATAAAGAACGAAAAATCGAAACGAATTCCCAATCCGTAAGCTATGGCAATCTGATTCATAAACGTGTCAAATTTGAAAGTACCACCTTGTTGTGTGCTGTAATCTTTTATAGTCCAGACATTTCCGGCATCTAAAAAAAATGCACCTTCCATCAGCCAAAACAATTTAGTGCGATATTCCATGTTCATATCCAGTTTTATATCACCTACCTGATTAAAATCTCTTGGCAAGCCTTTGATTCTATTATAAACTCCAGGACCTAATGTGCTTTCGCTCCAACCTCTTACGCTGTTTGCCCCACCGCTGTAAAATCGCCTTTCGAACGGAATTACATCTCCATTGCCATACGGAACACCAATTCCGACATCTAAATGATACACAAAGCGATTGTTTTGGTCATAAATCTGATGATGTGTTATTACAAATTCTCCTTTGACATATTGTGAATAACGGATCTTAAAAAGCTGATATGCACCTGTTGAATCCGGAACACCTCCTGTCAGGTGACTCAAAGCGTTTAATAAATTTCCTGAAGTTTCAATTGAATAACGGGCAATTGAATAATTTTGCAAAGGACGATTTGCATTAAAGGTTGTATATGAACCGGCATAACCCATGCGCATAATAAAGTGATCCTGATAGTTATACGGGTTAAATATCGGTTTTTTCGGATTTAAAAAACTGTCGCGGAAAGCAGGTTCAACATGAAATTGTACATAGCTTAAATCAAACAATTGAAAGCTATGTCGATATTGTTTTCGATTCCACGAATAATTAATACCCGCACCCACATTGGTTGTGGTAAATTCTTTCGGGCGGAACTGATAACTGAATGCACCAGTAAATTCAGTATTTGCATGAATATTTCTTTTGAAATCATAACTTCCGAATGGCAGCATAAATCTGGGAAATTTCAGCCCTACTTGTCCGCCATACTCTTGAGCCAACACTCCATCTTGCCATTCAAAAGCACCTCGAGCTAACAATGATAAGCTTTCTGCTCCTTTAAATCTGTTTCGATCAACATAGTTGACATTTCCGGCAACTCCCCAATAACCGCCGGTGTAAGTGCCTTCCAGTTCTGTCGACAGTGAAATTGTCTTTGAAGGGTTGATAATAATATAACAATCCAAAAGATTATTTTCAGTTTCTTTGAACGATATGTTGACGTATTTTATTGGTCCTAAAGAATTAAGTGCAGAATAGGTTTTTTCCACTGCATCATCACTGTACAATGATTTTGGATTGATATATGTGTTTTGTACTAATGCATCGAGTTTTAAAATACGGTTTCTAGGTGTAACCAATAAAAAATCCTGAAACTGAATGGTATCTAATTCAACTTTATTTGCCAAATCAGTAGTAATATTTGCATCATTATTAGTATAAAAAATAACCTTTCGAATGCTGAATTGCTTGAAAATAACTTTGTTAATAGAATCGTAAGAACGTTTGATATAATCACGCAATTCAAGTGTGACATTCACCTGATGCGAATACAATGAACTATCAGCCGTATAATTCAGGAATTCCTTATTAAAGTTGTAATAACCCTGATGACGAAACCGAGTACTAATGCGTTCACGTTCAGCATTAAAAATATCGGTATCAAACAACATATTGGGTCTAATCAACGATTTTGAAGTATCCGATGCTATTTCTGTCAGCAAATCATTTTTTAAATCAATCTTATAATCGTGTAATCTGTATGGAACATTTGAAATTATAACATATTCTACAGCGGCTTTTTTGTCTTTAGTGGTTACGTTACTTTGCACTTTGGCGTTAATATAACCTTTGTTTTCAAACAAACGTTGAAGTTGTTGAACGGTGAGTGAAGTAAGTGCGGAATTATAAATCACCGGAGGATCACCAATTTTTTTTAAAGTTTTACTCAGGCCTTTACTCAGCCATTTTGTAGTATCTTTAGGAGCCCAATTATATAATCCCAATTGCATGCGGAAAACCCCAAAAACAGCAGCATTTGGTGTCTGTCTTAAATATTCTTTTAAGTCGTCTCGTTTAATATCTTTGTTGTCGGTTTTTATGCTTACTTTATTCAATAAATACTCTCCATCGGGCACAAATTTAGTAGTATTGCATGCCGAAAACAGCAAAACGACTACAATAAAACGAATCAAAACACGCAACTTCATACCAACACTCAAAAAAGAATAAAAAATATTTTGCAAATATAGCTTTTTAAAGTTTTCTTTGTTAGCTTTGTGTCATTAAATTTTTATCATTTTACAAAACCTTTTAGCGAGCAAAGTACTTAAAAGAGTTTTGAAAGAACGAGTTTTTAAATTCTCATAGGTGCTGCATTCTCTTTGAGTTTTAATTTGAATTAAACTTAAAACCATGATTCCCAAAAACAAAATAAAACTGATTAACAATCTTTCGCAAAAGAAATTTCGTGACAAAACCGGATTTTTTATTGCAGAAGGAACCAAGCTGGTGCTCGATTTAGCTCAGGCTTTTTGTTGTTCTTTGTTGGTTGCAACTGTCGATTGGTTGAATGAACATCCCTATTTCAAAACCAATGAAATAATTGAAGTTAAAGCTGAAGAATTCATCAAAATATCCAATCAAAAAACACCGCAAGGGGTGCTGGCAGTTTTTGAAAAGCCTGTCTATAATTGGAATACACAAGAATTAAGAAATAAATTGAGTTTAGTTTTGGACGATGTGCAGGATCCGGGAAATCTGGGAACAATCATTCGCATTGCCGATTGGTTTGGCATTTTCGATATTTTTTGCTCGGAACGTTCAGCCGATGCGTTTAATCCAAAAACCGTTCAAGCAAGCATGGGTTCATTGGCACGGGTACGCGTTCATGTGGTAAATTTAGCTGAATTTCTTCAAAGTTGTCCATCTGAATTGTCCATTTATGGCACTTTTATGAATGGTGAAAATATTTACTCCAAAACCCTTACCCAGCAAGGAATTATAATCATGGGAAACGAAGGTAACGGAATTTCAGACGAAATAGAAAAACTCGTTACCGAACGATTGTTGATACCTAGTTATCCTCTCGGTAATTCCACTGCTGAATCCTTAAACGTAAGTGTTGCTACAGCTTTAGTCTGTGCCGAGTTCAGAAGAAGAATTTAGAAAAACCCCACAGATATAGCACGAAAAAGCAGAACTAAAATTTGCTTTAACTGAGGGGATTTTTAAATTAATAGACAATATTAATCACCACCTTCCATATTCAAATCTGGTACAGTTCCTTGTTTTTTCATATCGGCTGGTTTTGGTTTCATATTACCAAAATTGTAACTTACAGATAAACCAATCATCCTGCCATGGAAATAAGAAGAGGAATTTTGAGTAAAACCGCTTCCGGAAGTTGTTTGATTGTGACGATCTGAATTCAACAAATCTCTTACATTTAAGCTGACACTCAATTTGCGATCCATAAATGTTTGACGAATTCCAAAATCAACCGAGTATTTTGCATTTTCTGTTCCTTGAGCAATTAACTCAGGCGATTCGTATTCGGCAGTAATTTGTCCGGAGAACGTTTTGCTGAGCATAAAGTTAGCCATGATATTTGCACTCCATGAAAAATTGCTTTGACCCGGAATAGGTGTTGTTATTGCTGGATTATAAGGATTTACATAAGTAGCTGAATCTAATTTGCTGTAATACATATTTAAAGTAGAAGTAAGGCTGAGGATTTTAAACAATCGGTTTTTTGAAATAAGTTCCAAACCGGTATTTAGCGATTTGGCAATATTCAAAAATGTATTTTCCATCATACCGTTGTGAAGAAATCGCACATTTTCAATTACATTATCCGTGTTATGATAATATAATGAGGCAGATAGCGTTTGAGCTTCCCAGGTTTTAATGTAGTTCAACTCCAATGAAGATGAATATTGGGGTGCCAAATCGGGATTTCCATACGTAATATTAGTAGAATCGGCGAAGTTCCTGTACGGATTAATTTGGTTACCACGAGGTCGATTTACACGGTTACTGTAATTAAATTGCAACTCGGCGTCGTTTGGCAAACTATAGGACAAATAAAAACTCGGGAAAATATGGAAAAATGTTTTTTGTGGGATTAACTGAACTGTATCGGTTTGGGAATTTCCAATTTTTGTTGTGTTGGTGGATTCTTTCATAAATAATTCGCCACGTAAACCGAGTTGAAAAGTCAGTTTATCAATTTTATTTCCGTAAGTCAGATAACCGGCATGAATCTGTTCGTTGTAATTGAAGTTATCGTAATAAGAAGGAATATCAGTTGGATGGCTAATCAAAGAATTGCTAATCAAAGAATTTGAAAGATAAATTAAATGTAAATTGTCAACCCCGGATGAAGTACTCAACCTGTTACTCAACGTACTTTCCCAGCCGGCTTCCAGCTTGCTGGTTTCGCTCAATTTATTGGTATAATCCAACTTGAAATCCCATTCAGTATTCTTGCTGTCAGCAATTTGAGTTATATTTGATTTTGCATTCGTAATTGAATCAGCTTGAGCATAAATTGTATTTCCACCCCGATTATGTGAAGAATAAGAGGCAGATCCTGTTAAGAATGTTCCTTTTTTATCGAAATTGTGTCGGTAATCAAAATTAAGATTCAAACTTGGACGGGTTCCGGTTCCTGTGTTATCCTGAATGTAGTTTCTCAAAATTGTAGAATTATTATACAGATTTTCCGAAAGCAAATTATGTGTACTAGAATTTTGAATGCCGCTTCCAGCCATTCCAAATCCAGAAAGACTTAATGTATTTTTTTTATCCAAATGATAATCAAATCCGGCACGCAGAAATAATCCGGAGAAAGCCATTAATGAAGAATAGCTTTGATTCAACAAAGTTGTATCTTTTCCAATATAATTATATCGGTTTGTTTTACCACCACCTTGAAATGACATGGCACGGTAACCCAAATTGAGGTATGCATCCACTTTGCTACTGCTGTAATTAATGCTGGCTCCTAAATTCTCACCCAATTTTCCACCGTCTGGATAAGTTACACCGGCCGAAACACTGCCGTAATAACCTGCTTTATGTTGTTGTTTCATTACAATATTAATGATTCCGGCTGAACCTTCCGGACTATATTTTGCTGAAGGATTTGTCATGATTTCAATGGATTCTATGCTTTCGGCAGGCATTTGTTGAAGCACTTGCGCTCGGTTATCGGCAGTTAAGCCTGACGCTTTTCCATTTATCCAAACCTCCACGTTCCCATCTTTACGAAGTGAAACATTCCCTTGATTATCAACCGTTACTGAAGGAATATTTTTCAAAACATCCGAAGCAGAACCTCCCGCAGCAGCAATATTTTGATCGACAGAAAATACTTTTTTATCGATATCAAAATGCATTTGCGAACCTTGACCGACTACTTCAACTTCGCCTAATTTTTTGCTATCCTCTTCCAACTTGATTGTACCAATATTGATAGGTTTACCCACAATAGCAATTGATTGATTAATAGTTGCATAACCGACATAACTTATCTGCAAAGTATAGTTGCCATTTTCAACCGTAGGAATAAAAAATGTCCCGTTTGTGTCGGTAACTACTCCGGTTATTGGTTTTTTTACGCCTTGCTTGAATAACGCAACATTTACATAGTCGAGTGGAGACTGATCTCCGGCATCCACAATGGTACCTTTAATCCCAGTGACTGCAAAAAGTGATAAAGTGAAAAAATAAAAACAAATAATACCTACAATCTTTTTCATACAATATTTTAATAGAAAGTGAGAGAGAAAAGTGTCAACACATAGACAAATTAAACTTGTAAAAGTTTAAACTTCTATCTGTAAAGTTTGTTAAGAAAACCAAAGACATTAAAAACGTCTTTGAAAGAATCAGTTTAAAAATTTGGAAGGAGATATTTTTCGCGCGATTCCAAAATTTTATCAACTCTATTTACTTCTAAAAAAGAGGTACCAAAACCAGATCCAAAGCTGCCACTTAAATAACTTACAAAATCTTCTGGTTGAAGCATTCCCAGTTTAATAAATTGCATCAATCCTGCGATGAAATATTTTTGAGTATTTCCTTTTTCTTCCTGGTAAATTGGAAAAACGCCGTATGACAATGCTAATTGACGGGTTGAACGTTCATGATAACACAAAGCTAAAATTGGATTTGTACTACGATATGCCGATAAGTTCAGTGCCGTTTTGCCTGTATAAGTATCTGTAATCATGGCTTTTGTCCCAAGTTTAATACTTGCTTCGTTAGCTGCATTTGCCAAAAATGAAGTGATATCGTTTGTTTCGATATTCACCGGAATATCATTTTCAATCATTTTGGTTTTTTCTGCTTCTTCTGCCACTTTTGCCATAGTCCGAACCGCTTCGACCGGATATTTCCCATAAGCCGTTTCTCCGCTAAGCATCAGAGCATCAGTGCGATAATAAATGGCATTCGCAATATCGGTAATTTCCGCACGTGTAGGGCGTGGATTTTTAATCATTGTGTGAAGCATTTGTGTTGCCACGATTACTGGTTTACGTGCCATAACACATTTACGGATCAACCGTCGTTGAATGCCCGGTATTTTTTCCTGTGCTACTTCAATTCCCAAATCGCCACGGGCAATCATAACACCGTAAGTATATTCCAGAATTTCATCTATATTATCAACACCTTCCTGATTTTCAATCTTCGAAATAATTTTTATTGGACTATTATGTTCATCCAGAATTTTCTGAATATCAAGCAAATCGTGTTTGTTTCGAACAAATGAATGCGCTATAAAATCAAGATTATTTTCAATGGCAAAAAGAATATTTTTTCTGTCTTTTTCAGTTAGAGAAGGCAAATTGATGCGAACTCCAGGAACATTCACACTCTTTCGACTTCCTAAAGCACCATCGTTTAACACTTTGCAATAAAGTGCATTTTTATCTTTCGATTCAACTTTCAAATCAATTTCACCATCGTCAAAAAGAATGTCGTCATCTATTTTTAAGTCGCGAACAAAAAACGGATAATTTACAGCTATACAATCACGGGTAGAAATCAAATCTGGATTTCCAACCACTTTGACAACATCGCCGGTATGTAATTCAATTTCGTCATTTTGTGCTAAAGTTGTTCTGACTTCCGGTCCTTTGGTATCCATTAGAATGGCTATCAGATTACTAACAGCACGAACATTATTGATGATTTTTGTAAATCCTTCGGCCTGCAAATGAGCCGAATTCATTCTTACAACGTTCATTCCTTCGTCATAAAGTGACTGGATAAAATCCACATCACAACGTTTGTCGCTAATTGTAGCAACTATTTTTGTTGATTTCGACATACAACTTTTTTTATTTTTAAAAAATAATTTGAGGAAAGTTTGGTTTTGAGGTTCTGAAAAATTTTTCAGAAATGTAATACTGCTTCTACTGCCAATCGGTATGAATCCATTCCAAAACCGACAATGCAGCCTTTGCATGCTTCCGAAAGAAATGAATGATGGCGATAATCTTCACGTTTAAACACATTGGAAATATGAACTTCGATAACCGGAACAGTGATAGAGCGAATAGCATCGGCAATGGCAATGGAAGTGTGCGTGTAAGCTCCGCCGTTGAGCACAATACCGTCGTAGGAAAATCCAACTTCGTGAATTTTATCAATCAGAGCACCTTCTGTATTCGACTGGAAATAATCCAGTTGCGTATCAGGGAAAAGTGTTTTAAGTTCTTGAAAATAGGCTTCAAAAGTCTGGTTACCATAAACAGTTGGTTCACGTTTCCCCAGCAGATTCAGGTTTGGTCCGTTTATTATCTGAATTCTTCTCATAATGTTTCTTTATTTGTTCTGAGAATATTGCGAATTGTAATGTAAAGGATATAAATTGACGGGAGTAAACACACACCGTTGGCTAAAATCATTGGCATGTCGGGAATTAGTAAACCATAAGTGAACCAAAAGAAAATTCCAAAGGTCATAATAATATACATCCCAAGAGAAATACTTTGAGTATCGCCAGTCTTAATCACCTTAATTGCCTGCGGAAACTGAGCTATTGCAGTACAAAACCCTGCTAAATATCCGATAATAACAATATTAAAAGTCATACATATTATTTTTTGCAAAAGTAGCAAAAATATACGAGTTGCACAAAAACAAATAAATTGAGTGCCTGATAATGACTTGATTTCCATTAAAACAATTGAAATATTAGGTGTTCGTTTTTACTCGTTATGATTTTTTACTCATGAATTCTCAAAAACTAATTGTATTTTTACATATCAAAAATTCAATGCAATGAACTCATTAAATAAAATCCTTAAAGCAATTAAACCCGGCATTCCCAAACGGTATTTACTTTTTGTTGCTGCTTTTATGTGGACTTTTGGCGGCGGAATGTTGTTTCTCAGAGGCTTTAGCATGTTGATTCTCTTTCCCCGCTTACTTTGGATTAAAATTTTAATAAGCATTATCAACGGATTAATTTTCTATATTTTATTGTTTTCAAAAATTTCATTGAAACATACGCAACGTATTCTGAAAATGGAGATTGAAAAACCTTGCTTCTTTTCTTTTTTCAATTTCCGGAGTTATATTATGATGGTAATAATGATTTGCATAGGTGTAACTTTACGTAAAACGGGGATTGTGCCGATTGAATATCTGTCAGTTTTTTATGTTACCATGGGAATTCCGCTCTCCATGTCAGCTTTTCGGTTTTATTATAATGGCTTCAGGTATCAAAAAATTCATAAAAAATTATCGAAAACAAAAAAACCTGAGTTTTAGAAAGCCAAATCATTGAACTGAATTTAGTTCCTGTTTATTTTAAAATAGAAAGTGATTACAAACCTATTAAACATTTCTAAAATTTTTTTCTATCTTTGTGAATCAAGCAAATTAAAAATTAAAAATATATGTCCCGGTTAACAAAAAAGAAAAAAGAACATATTGGCTTGTCGCCTTATGCACTGGTTTTTCGTGGTCAAAAGAAAACCGAGAAAAGTGTTCTAAGAGGCATGAGTTTCGATTTGGAGGAGTTGATCGAACTCGATGTGAAAACGCCTGAACAACTTAACATATTCAAGAAACCCAATAAAGTAAACTGGTTGAATATCTATGGTTTGGACAATGTGACAATTATGGAGGAATTGTCCAGTGTGTTTAAACTGGAAAATAATATTCTGTCGGATGTGATGAATCCTTCTACACGGCCAAAAGTTGAGGAATTGGATAACGGTATTTTTATTACCATTAAAATGCTGCAATACGATGAGCATAACGAGAACTTGTTGGTCGAAAATTTGAGTTTAATTATTGGTAATCATACCCTTATTTCGTTTCAGGAACAGTCAATTCATGCATTCGAACCGATACGTGAAAGAATCCGCAAACACAAGAATAAAATTCGAATTTCCGGTCACGATTACTTGGCTTTTGCTTTGCTCGATGTGGTGGTGGATAATTACATTTATATTATTGGTATATTGGGCGACAAAATTGAAAGTCTGGAAGAAGAAATGACCAGCGATCCAAAAAAGGAATTGCTTGAAAGTATTAATACGTATAAGCGTGAACTTAATTTCCTTCGGAAAAATATTAAACCTGCTCGCGAAATGATTCTAAATTTAGTAAAGTTGGAATCGGAGTTTATTCATGATGAGAATCGTATTCATTTTCGTGAGTTACAGGATAATATCAACGAAGCTTCCGAATTATCAGATAGTTACCGCGAAATTTTGTATGACCAACTGAATATTTATCATTCGTCCATGAGTACCAAATTGAACGAAATTATGCGTGTACTCACTGTTTTTTCGGTCATTTTTATTCCGCTTACTTTTATTGTAGGTGTTTATGGCACAAATTTTGAAAATCTACCGGAACTGCATTGGCAACATGGTTATTTTATAATGTGGGGCGTGATGTTAATTGCCACATTAGTGATGCTTTGGTATTTCAGGCGGAAGAAATGGTTTTAAACTGAACGAATCCTTCGTTAATTTGTTTAAAGAATAACGTTTCAATGATCAAAAGACTCGTTTAATTAGTCAAAATTCATCTTAATAGCAGTTAAATGGGAGAAATAATTCATAAATCAGCTCGGAAAAATACTGTCGAAAATCAAATTCTGGTAATTTTTGGTACGAATGGTGATCTGGCAAAACGGAAACTTTTGCCGGCTATTTTTCAGCTTTATCTCGATAATTTATTACCCGAACGCTTTGCGGTAATCGGAGCTGGAAGTCAGGAAAAAACGGAGGAAGTAAATCGGGAAGATGTGCAAAATTCGATGCTCGAATTTGCCAAAACCGGTGCACACGAAAATCCTAAAAAATTACAAAGTTTTATTGAACATATTTATTATCAAAAAGTTAATAACCAAAGCGAAAATGATTTTGGTACTCTGAAAAATTATATCGACCAACTTTCTATAAAACTTGATATTCCGAAAAACATTATTTATTATTTCTCTATTCCACCATTCCTATATGAAGTAGTGGCTGCTCATTTAATAAAATTCGGTTTAAATACAGAAGCCGATGGCTGGAAACGTATCATTGTGGAAAAACCTTTCGGTTATAGTTTCGATACTGCTGTTGAGTTGGATAAAAAACTTCGTAACGGTTTCAACGAAGAACAGATTTACCGCATTGACCATTATTTGGGCAAAGAAACGGTTCAAAATATCATGGTTACGCGCTTCTCAAATGGGTTTTTTGAACCTATTTGGAACCGAAAATACGTGGATAGAGTGGAAATTACTGCTTCCGAAAAAATTGGCGTAGGCAATCGTGGCGGTTATTACGACACTTCGGGAGCCTTGCGCGATATGATTCAAAATCACTTGTTACAAGTGCTGGCTGTTGTGGCAATGGAACCGCCCGCTATTTTCGATTCTGAATCCATCCGAAACGAAAGTGTAAAGGTTTTACAGGCATTGCGTCCAATAAAACAAACAGAAATTATAGAGAATGTCGTTCGTGGACAGTATATCGAAACCCTGGTCGAAGACCAGATTCAAAAAGGTTACCGACAGGAAAAAGATGTTTCACCAAATTCCAAAACCGAGACATTTGTTGCCATGCGTGTTTTTATTGATAATTGGCGTTGGAGTGAAATCCCATTTTATATCCGAACCGGAAAACAATTACCCGAACGAGTCACCGAAGTGGTTATCCATCTGAAACCGGCTCCACATCAGCTTTTTAAACAACGTTGCGTGGCACAATCTACCAATATGATTATTTTGCGGATTAGCCCGGATGCCGGTGTAGCAGTCGATTTTGGTATGAAAATTCCCGGTGCCGGTTACAAGGTTCAAAATGTGAACATGGCATTTCATTATTCCGATTTGGCTTCAAATAAAATCTCCGAAGCGTACGAACGTTTATTATTGGATTGTATGATAGGCGATTCAACGCTCTATGCTCGTGCCGATGCCGTTAAAGCCAGTTGGAAATTTGTTGACCCGATTCTTCAAAC
Source organism: Paludibacter sp. (assembly GCA_017882285.1). GTDB lineage: Bacteria > Bacteroidota > Bacteroidia > Bacteroidales > Paludibacteraceae > Paludibacter. The sequence continues at coordinate 39,929 of JADGPS010000011.1, forward strand.
ATGGAAAACAAACTCAGATATTCCGTTGTATTTCTACGAATGTAATACGTGGGGACCAAAAGAAGCAAACGCTTTGTTTGGGAACAAAGAGCTGAAATGGAGAGCCCCATTTAATAAATTTAAAAACGAATAAGAATTTATTTTGTTTACTTTCCCAAAGTTCAAAACTTTGAAAAAGTTTTAATTTGATTGATAATGAATTCGAACATTCACATATTCGAAACTCCCGAAGAAACTGCACGTGCTGTGGCTGAGGTAATTCTGGAGAAAGCGAAAGAAAAAACCAAACTATCACTTCCGCTCAATATTGCTTTGTCGGGTGGGAATACACCCAAATTGTTGTTTAGCATTTTGGCAAACGAATATGCCGACAAAATGCCGTGGCATATTGTACGACTTTTCTGGGTCGATGAACGTTGCGTACCTCCAACAGATGCTGATAGTAATTTTGGTATGACTTACACTAATTTGTTGAAGTACGTTCCAATTCACGATTCCAATATTTTTCGAATACTTGGCGAAGTTGATTCTCAAAAAGAAGCAAACCATTATCAGACATTGCTCGATGTTCAACTAGTTAAGAAAAACGGCATTCCTAAATTCGATTTAATGCTCCTTGGCATGGGCGAAGATGGTCATACTGCGTCCATTTTTCCTGATAATCTGAACTTATTACATGCCGAACAAACTGTTGCGGTGGCTGTTCACCCAATTAGTGGTCAGAAGCGAATTACACTTACCGGAACAGTTATCAATCACGCTGATCAAGTTATTTTTTTGATTACCGGTGTATCTAAAGCTACTGTTTTGCGACAAATTTTTAAACGTGAACCTGCTTTCGAAAAATATCCGGCTTCCTATATTCATTCTCAATCGGGAGCAGCTGACTTTTATCTGGATAAAGCTGCAGCAAATGAGCTTTAAAAATGACATTATACGAATATCAAGTACTAATTGTTAGTTTGTCAACCTTTGTGGTAATTTTTTTTGTATTTTTAATGTTAACCAATATCCAGAAAAATTATTCACTAATTTTGAGATTATTCCGAAATAATAAAACTTTATAATTCTTATATCCTCATGAAATCAAATCGAAAAGGCTTATTTTCACTACTTTTAGTAGTTATTTTTATTACTGGTTTTGCACAGAAAACCAAAACAGTAAGAACAGATGGTCATCGTTCGTTTTTTTATCAACCGGATGAAAAGAACTGGGTATATGTCCTTAAAGATAAGAATATTGATGTTTCTCAAGTATTTAAAATGGATTATGGTGTTTTGAGAATATCAGGCGAATCCAGTGGTTATTTAAGAACAAAAAGCATTTATTCAAATTACGAACTTAATTTGGAATGGCGTTGGACGAAATCGCTTGGAAATAGTGGCGTATTGGTGCATATTCAACCCAAAGATACGATTTGGCCTGTGTGTTATCAAGTTCAGCAAAAGGCTGACGCTGCCGGTGATATTATTTGTATGAACGGACTTTTGGCAAAAGAATGTACTGATTCAGTGAAGTTTACGATAAAAAAATTGCAAGCTTCCAACGAAAAACCTCTTGGGGAATGGAATACGATGAAGGTGATATGCAAAAATAATACACTCAAAGTTTGGATTAACGGAGTTTTACAAAATAATATTACCGGACTCACCGCTTCAAATGGTTTTATTGGTTTTCAGAACGAAGGAAAACCGCTCGAATTTAGGAACTTAATGATCAAAAGCATCAACCAATTAACGAATTAACCGATCACCAATTTATACAACTCCTCTGTGTTTTCCACAAAGGTAGTTCCTCCAACTTCTTCCATTTCTTTACGTGAACGAAAGCCCCAAAGTACGCCAATAAAATCCACTTTTGCATTATAAGCTGTTGCAACATCTACTCCTGAATCACCAACATACAGCACTTTATCTTTTTCAACTCCTGCAATCCTGATAATTTCTTCTAAAATTGCAGGATTTGGTTTTACCGGAAAACCTTCGCGTTGACCGAGAATGGCTGTAAAGCTAATTTTGGGGAAAAACCTGTTTACCAACTTCAAAGTAGCTTCTTGCACTTTGTTTGAAGCTACGGCTAATTTTATACCTTTCGTTTGAAGATGAGAAAGTAATTCTGAAATGCCTGAATACTGACGTGTAGATTCTTCGGCATGAGCAAAATAGTGGGTAATAAAATCAACTTTTAGCATCGAAACAAAGTCTATATTCCGTTTGTCTTCGGGTAAAGCTCTTTCCAACAGCTTATTTACGCCATTGCCAATAAACTGACGATATGATTCTAAGGGATGAGTAGGATAATTATACTTTTGTAGTGCATAGTTTACGCTATTCGCCAAATCCTGAATAGTATCGAGCAAAGTACCATCTAAATCAAAAATTATCAGTTCGGGCATGTTTTTTAAATTAGGCAAGATATAGAAATATATATAACACAACTGCAAAGGTAGGGTTATTTCGTTTACACTGCAAGAAAAAGAATTCAATATTAATCCTTTCAGTTTAAAGAATCTTTTATTACTTTTACATGTAAATTTTTATCCCCAAAACAATTAAAAATGAAACGTTTCAAATTACTTTTAGCTACTCTTTTGCTTTTTCAATTTGCTTTTTCACGTGTACAGGTAGATACTATATCAATGGTTTCGGCGAAGATGAAAAAGGAAATAAAAAGTGTGGTGATTGTGCCTGAAAATTATTCCGAAAAAAAACATTATCCAGTTGTGTATTTACTTCATGGGTATAGTGATAATTATTCAAAATGGGTGAAAACTGTACCTTCCATTAAAAGTTTTGCCTCGCAATATCAACTTATTTTGGTTTGTCCGGATGGTGGATACAGCAGTTGGTATATGGATAGTCCTATTGACATTGCTTTTCAATATGAAACTTATATAATTAAAGAATTACTGCCGTATATTGATGCTCATTATAATACAATTCCTGATCGTGCGGCCCGTGCCATTACAGGATTGAGCATGGGTGGTCACGGAGCTTTGTATCTGGCAATCAGAAATAAAAATTTATTTGCAAATGCAGGAAGCATGAGCGGTGGAGTAGATTTACGCACTTCAACTAAGAAATTTGATATCGCAAAAAGAATTGGGAGTATTGAAAGCAATCCAAGAGAATGGGATGACCGCTCGGTGATAAACATGGTTGAATCTTTAAAAAATAATGAACTTAATTTGATAATTGATTGTGGAGTTTCTGATTTTTTTTATCAAATAAATGCCGGTTTACATCGTCGTTTACTTACATTGAATATTGATCATGACTACATTGAACGACCCGGAGCTCATAACTGGGAATATTGGACTAATTCAATTCAATATCAACTAATTTACTTCAACAAATGTTTCGATAAAGCAAAGAAAAAATAACTAAAATTGAAACGTCTAAAAGGACAATAATTCTTGGATGATTGTTAAATAGAGAATGAGCTGTTCGAAATTTCGGACAGCTCATTCTATTTATTAAAAAAATTATAGTCTTTGATCTTTGTTTTTGGCTCTTCTTATAATTGAGGACCGGCAGCTTTCATCGCAATAGCATCTGCATTGTCGCAATATTGCTCAAAATTAGTAATATATTTAACGGCCAATTGTTTCGCTTTTGAAGTCCAGTCAGCTTCAGTTGCATAAGTATCGCGTGGATCAAGGATTCCTGCATCGACACCGTTCAATGTTTTAGGAGCAACCAGGTTCAACACAGGAATATTTACAGTTTCAACATTTTCGATAGAACCGTCGATGATAGCATCAATGATTGCTCGGGTGTTTTTCAATGAAATACGTTTTCCTGTTCCGTTCCAACCTGTGTTTACCAAATATGCTTTTGCATTGTGTTTTTTCATTTTGTCAGCCAATACTTTTGCATAAATAGTTGGGTGCAAAGTCAGGAATGCTTCACCAAATGCAGGCGAGAAAGAAGGAACGGGTTCTGTTATACCACGTTCTGTTCCGGCTAATTTTGAAGTGTAACCGCAAAGGAAGTGGTATTGAGCTGATTGTTCGTCCAAAATAGAAACCGGAGGTAATACACCAAATGCATCAGCCGACAAGTAAATAATTTTGCTTGCGTGACCTGCTTTCGAAGGTAGAACGATTTTGTTAATATTATAAATCGGGTAAGAAACACGTGTGTTTTCGGTTTTGGAAGCTTCTTTCGAGAAGTCAGGAGTTCCATCTTCCAAAACAGTTACGTTTTCCAACAAAGCATCACGTTTAATAGCACGCCAGATATCAGGTTCGTTTTCTTTACTCAGGTCAATAACTTTTGCATAGCAACCTCCTTCGTAGTTGAACACACCGTGATCATCCCATCCATGTTCGTCGTCACCAATCAAATATCGTTTAGGGTCAGCTGATAGAGTTGTTTTTCCTGTACCGGAAAGTCCAAAGAAAACGGCAACATCTTTATCTTCACCTACGTTAGCAGAGCAGTGCATTGAGGCAATGCCTTTCAAAGGTAAATAAAAATTCATCAAAGAGAAAATACCTTTTTTCATTTCACCACCGTACCACGTTCCACCGATAACAGCCATTCTCAGACCTAAATTAAAGAGAACAAATACTTCAGAGTTCAAACCTTGTTCTTTCCATTTTGGGTTTGTTGCTTTCGATCCGTTCATTACCACAAAATCAGGTTCACCGAAGTTTGCCAGTTCGTAGTGAGAAGGACGGATAAACATGTTAGTAACAAAGTGAGCCTGCCATGCAACTTCCATAATGAAACGTACTTTCATGCGTGTATCCGCATTTGTGCCGCAGAAACAGTCAACTACATATAATTTTTTAGTTGAACCTAATTTTTCGCTAACCAAACCTTTGCAATAATCCCAAACTTCCTTATTGATTGGACGATTGATCGTGCCATCCCACCACATGTTTTTTTCAGTAATCTCGTCTTTAACGAAATACTTATCTTTAGGTGAACGACCTGTAAAAATACCTGTATCAACCGATACCGCACCAGTATTAGTTAATACTCCTTTTTCAAAACCTTCGTTTTTTTGGTCTACTTCAGCTTGGAAAAGAACTTCATAAGAAGGATTGTGAACTACTTCGATATTGCCCGAAATACCATACTTTGATAAATCTAAATTTGCCATTTTTTCTAAAATTAATTGATCTTATTTTGTTTTTTGCTATCTCTTTTATTCTTATACCTATTTTTGACGCGACAAAAGTACTACTTTTTTTGGGAGTAAAAAAATGAATTAAAGAAATATTTCTTTAATTAAACCAAATAAAAAACCAATAGACCTGTAATATCATTTTGTAAGACAAAAAACAAATATACATTCAGTTTGTAAACAAATTTATTTTTAAAAGGTTCATATTGTCAGTACAATTAAAAATAAAAGCTATCATGATTAATAACACAAAATTATTTATTCATTTGCAATATTAGTAGAGACGATGCATGCATCGTCTCTATTGATTTCGGTATTCCTTGGGTGTCAAATGATATTTCTTTGCAAATTCGCGATAGAAGTATGCTTTGTTGTTAAAACCACAATTATACATGATTTCCTGCACAGTTTTGTTTGTAGTTTTAAGCAGCTTTTCGGCTTGTTTTAATCTAATGGAACGTATATATTCAGTTGGAGTGAGCCCGATAACTTCTTTCATTTTCCTATATAATTGCATTTTACTGTGTGTTGTTTGGCTGGCAATAAAATCTAAACTAAGTGCATCGTTGTCAATTTGTTCCTGAATAATTTTTGTAATCAGCAACATAAGTTCCTTATCTTCTTTGTGAATTAATTTTCCTTCAAACTGTTCTAAAGCTGCGTAAGCAGATTCACTATAATCCAATATCGCTTTGTTACGATGCAGCATATTTTCAACTAAAGCTTCCAAATGACGTGGATGAAATGGCTTGCTTAAATAGGCGTCGGCTCCAACTTCCAACCCCTCAATTTGATTCTCTACAGTCCCTTTCGAAGATAGGAGAATAATTGGAATATGCTTGGTAAGTTCTTGCTGTTTCATTATTTTTACAAATTCCACCCCGTTCATTATGGGCATAATTATGTCACAAATAATTATGACTGGCATCCTAATACGCATAAGTTCAATGGCTTCCTGACCATTCGCAGCTTCGGCAATTTCATATTTTCCAGACAGAAAGTCGTTCAATAATTCCCTGATTTCTTTTTCATCGTCTATTATCAATACAAGCCCTCCTTTCTGGTTATCAGGAATTGAAATTCGGTCTTTTACCAGCTGTTTTTCTTCATTAATCTCAATTGAAGGATTTATTTTAAGATTCTTCGGTTGTGCTAGCGGCAAAATCAATTCATCAAGCTTCTGTTCAGGAAGTCTTACTTTAAAAGATGTAAAAGTATCACCATCACTTTCAACCTCAATGGTTCCTTGCAGAACTTCCACTATATTTTTACACAGTGCCAGACCAATTCCGTTGCGTGTTTCCAATCCTTTCGATACTTGCCTTTCGAACCGATCGAGTACTTCAAACCGGTCAAAGATATTTTGCTGATACTCAGGTTTTATTCCCACACCCGTATTGGTTACTGAAATAAAAAGCCGATCGTTGCTTATTTCAATCCGTACATCTATGTTTTCTTCTTCGGGAGTATACTTTACAGCATTGGATATAAGGTTAAACACAATTTTTTCAATACTTCCTCTGTCGGTTTGCCAGATAATTTCATTCGACGAAGACGTAATATTGAAGTGTATCTTTTTCTGTTCCAGCATATCCATGAAATTGTCAACGACAAATTTCACCAGTTCAGTTACATCCACCCGTTCAATTTCGAGTTTCAAATGACCTGTTTCAGCTTTTCTAAAGTCGATCAACTGTTGAATAAGCGTTTGCATCCGTTCGGAATTGGATTTGATAATATTGATATATTTACGGGTGTACGCATCGGTGGCATGTGTACGCAGTAGCTGTTCGCATGGACCATAAATGAGTGTCAGTGAGTTGGAAAATTCGTGGGCAATGTTGGTAAAGAACCGTAACTTAGCCTGATGAATTTCTTCTATCTTTTGTTTTTCAAGTTCTTTGAATTGTATCTGGTTGTGGGCCTGTATCTGATTTTTGACAGAACGTCGGATGACAAAAAACAACAGAACAGCCAAAACGAAATAGCAAATATAAGCAAGGGTACTGGCCCACCACGGAGGTAACATGGTAATGGGAAGTGTGTAATACTGCTCGCTCCAGATTTTATCGGCATTGCTGCAACGCACTTTCAACAAATAATCGCCGGTTGGTAAATTACTAAATACAATGGTGTTCGAAGTTCCCAGTTGTATCCAGTCTTTTTGATAACCTTCCAGTAAATAGGAAATTTCGCATTTTGCTCCGGAAAGATAATCCAGCGGAATAAACCGAAAGCTGAACGATTTATTTTTGTACGACAATTGCAAGGCCTCCCGGGTCTGTTTCATTTTAAGGTGATCCGAAATATTACTTTCAACATTATCCACATAAAATGCATCTAACAACAGGGATGGCATATAACTGCTGTGCGAAATTTCCAGCGGATTGAATACATTGAAACCACTTATTCCGCCAAAGTAAAACTGATGGGAATACGGGCTTTCGTAAACAGCACCATCCGAAAATTCGTTGTTTTGCAAACCATCCTTTTTGAAATAAGAAATAATCCGGTAGTTCTTCTTGTCGTGAACAAGTTTGGCAATGCCCCGGTTGGTACTAAGCCACAAATTGTGTTCTTTATCTTCGAGTATCCCGTGAATGGTGTTATTAGGCATTCCTTCCCTTTCGGTGAAGTGTGCAAACAGAGGTTTCCCGTTTTCGAACCGGAGGAGCTTGTTCAATCCCATACTCGTCCCGGCCCACAAAAAGCCTTTTGTATCTTTATAAAGGCAAAGGATATCGTCGCTACTTATAAAGTCGGGGTTATTGGACGAGAACCGGTAAGCCCTGAAATGACTGGTTTGTGTGTTGAACCGGTTCAACCCTCCACCGCGTGTAGCTATCAATAAATGCGTATCATCATCCCGTATAATTGAATAGACTATGTTGTTGCTGAGCGATGAAGACCGGTCGTTTGTAAAAATATATTGTTTGTATGATTTAATGGAATAAGGTGTGGTGCTGCGGTCAATTTCCAGTTTGCATATGCCGTATCCGCTTGTCCCAACCCAGAGAATATTACCATTCGAAGGTAAAATGGAGTAGATGGATGACAGGTTCACTTTGCGTTGCAGACTATCGTTCACGTACAGGGTATGTATTTTTTTATTTCTCGTATCGAAATAATTTATTCCGCGTCCATCAGTCCCAATCCAGTACTCACTGTTTTGCCCTTCTACAATGGTAAATACCGAATTACTCAGTAATCCGTTGGCGGTAGTCAAATGCTGAACAAATTTTGATTCCAGCCTGTCTCCTTTGTAAGCAAAAGTAAAAATGCCGTTACCTTTGGTTCCTACCCAAAGTGTACGGTTCCGGTCTTCGAAAAATGTACGAACGGCGCTTTTGCCAAATAGCGGGATATTATCGGTCGAATAAGTATTGAATTTTTCACGCGAAGGAGATAATTGCCAAATGCCCTGCATATCGGTGCCCACCCAAATAATTTGTTGCGTTCCGGCATAAAGTGATAAGACCGAAATATTGGACAAAACAGACTCCACCTGCTTCGATTTCAGATTGAACCGGAACAGTCCGTTTGCCGTTCCCCATAACTGGTAATCGTCGACAAAAGCAATGGCTCTGATCGTTCCGGTTTTCGGTGAAGCCGAGGAATAATCGGTAAGTATACCTTCCGATATCCGATAGGAGTACATCTTCTCGTCTCCTGTTTGCATCCATATCTCGTTATTTTTTTGATAAAAAACCGCTTCGATATCTTTCAAATGTTCAAATTGTACTACAGCTTCTACTTGCGGCGAAGCGTAAGTTCCTTTTCGGAAAACGATTTTATGCAATACTTTCTCATCGGAATAAATCCAGAGATTGTCGTCCAAATCGAAGAATATTTTTCTTATTCGTAAGTTTTTAACGGCTTTGATTTGTACAAATTGATGGACTTGTTTATCGAAATAAAACAATCCCTGATCATAAACCGCTGCAAATATCAAATTGGAACTATTTTTAGCAATAAAAAAGGAATGTTCGTTTGAGATAATTTGATTGCCGGCATCGACAAAAAAACGTTCGAATGTGTTTTGCTTTTTATCCAGACGATTTATACCGCGGTCGGTGGCTATCCAATGAATATCTTTTTTTTCTTCTACAATGTCGCGTATAATATTATTACTGATACTTTGCGCATTGGCGGGGTCGGGCTTATAAACTTTGAATTCACGCCCGTTATAGAGGTTGAGGCCATCCCAGGTCCCGATCCAAATCAGACCATTGGAATCCTGGTTAATGGTATTGATGGAACTGTTCGAAAGTCCATCATTATTTGTCAGATTGACAATATCGTAGTTCTTTGCATTTAAAGAGAACGCAAGGAATAAGCAAAAAAAGTAGAGTGAATTCTTCATGAAGGTTCTGTTTTGCCAAATGCTAACGCAAATATACTATAATATAAGTTCACTTAGTCAATTTGAAGGTATCTATTTCTTTCAAAAAGGTATCTAATAGCCAAAACCTGACATACATGTACTCAATTGTTTGAATAAGATACTCAAATGACGATGCTGATACTGTATATTTGACCTCGATAAATCTTAAAACAAAATACATTATGGATATTGCAAAACGAAGTAACAGCAATCCTTTGCTTCGACCCGGTGATTTGACTGCCAGAATAAAAGGAATGGAAATTACCTGTCTGCTCAACCCCGGCGTTTTTCGTATGAATGGCAAAACCTGGCTCTTGCTGCGCGTTGCCGAGCGTCCCACACAAATTGAAAACAAAATCAGTTTTCCTATTTATAATAATGACAAAATCGAAGTGCTCAGCTTTGATAAAAACGATCCGCAACTTGATGCCACCGATCCACGTATCATCCTTTACAAAGGCAAAAACTATTTAACCACACTTTCTTATCTTCGACTGGTTTGCAGCGATGATGATATTCATTTTTACGAAGATCCTGCTTACCCGCCAATTTTTGGTAAAGGTAATCTGGAGGCTTTCGGTATCGAGGATTGTCGCGTTGCTACTATGGAAGATGGTTTTTACCTCAGTTTTACCGAAGTTTCATCGGTGGCCGTTGGAGTTGGTCTTATCATTACTAAAGATTTTCAACATTACGACCGTAAAGGAATGATTTTTCCTCCTCATAATAAAGACAGTGCATTGTTCGAAGAAAAAATCAACGGTATGTACTACGCTTTTCACAGACCAAGCAGCCCCGAATTAGGTGGCAATTATATATGGCTCGCACAATCACCCGATCGCTTGCATTGGGGAAACCACAAATGTGTAGCCATTACACGCGAAGGAAGCTGGGATTCGGCCCGCGTTGGAGCAGGTGGTGCGCCGATTAAAACATCCGAAGGTTGGTTGGAAATTTACCATGGAGCCAATAAAGATCATCGCTATTGTTTAGGTGCTTTATTGCTTGATTTGAATGATCCATCCAAAGTGTTGGCCCGAAGTATAGAACCAATAATGGAACCGATCGCCGAATACGAACAAACAGGGTTCTTTGGCAATGTTGTTTTCACTAACGGACATTATGTAAAAGGCGATACGATAAAAATATTTTACGGAGCAAGCGACGAAGTTATTTGTAGTGCTGAGTTTTCCATTACCGAAATTTTGAAATCATTAAAAAAGAACTAATGGCAAATAAATTAACCGGAGAATTTACCTTCTTTAGAACTCAACCGAAAAACATACGTACACTATTGATTACCAATATGCTGTATGCACTGATATTGCCCATCATCGAAATTTTTGTTGGAGCATATATCATGCGTAACACCGGAAATTCATCCTACGTGGCTATTTATCAACTTTGTATGTATATAGGAGTGGTGAGTACTTCGATACTGAACGGTGCTTTGCTGAAGATTTTCAAAGTAAATATGCTTTATAGTTTTGGGATCATTCTAACCGCTATCTCCTTAATGGTGATGATGTTTGTACAATCGTTGGGAATCGTGCAATTGGGAATCGCCGGTTTTGCCTTGGGTGCATCAACCGGTTTTTTCTGGACTAACCGTTATTTGCTGGCACTCAATTCGACAAATGATGCAAACCGGAATTATTTCTTCGGATTGGAATCCTTTTTCTTCTCTCTTTGGAGCATTGTCATTCCATTAATTGTAGGAGTATTTTTGGCAAGTCTCGATGGAAAAGTGTGGTTTGGTCATGCCATTAGTGTAAATATGGGTTATCAGATCATTACAGTGGTTGTATTTTTTATCGCTATCGGTGCCTGTCTGGTTTTAGCAAAAGGAGATTTTACCAATCCGGTTCAAAAGAAATTCATTTATTTCCGCTATCATAGTTTGTGGCAAAAATTCCTTGCTTTAGCCAGTCTGAAAGGAATGGTGCAGGGATTTTTAGTTACGGCTCCTGCCATTTTAGTGATGCGCCTTGTTGGAAATGAAGGCTCGCTGGGTTTGATTCAGGGAATAGGCGGAGGTATTACAGCTATCATTGTTTATGTGTTGGGACGGGTAGCAAAACCCGAACACAGAATGAAAATATTCGGATTTGGATTATTGGTGTTTTTTATCGGAACATTGTTTAATGGAATTATGTTTTCGGCTTTAGGAGTCATCATTTTTGTACTTTGTAAAGTATTGTTCCAACCGCTTCACGATTTGGCGTATTTTCCTACTTTGATGAAAACGATAGACGCAGTTTCGGGCATTGAAAAACGAAATGAATATGCATATATTTTAAGTCATGAAGTCGGATTATTCTTTGGACGTGCTTTAGGTATGATTTTGTTTATTTCACTGGCTTATTTTGTTTCTGAAAACTTTGCATTGAAATATGCCTTAATCATTGTGGCGGCTTTACAATTGATTTCGTTGCCATTGGCAAAACATATTATTAAGGAAGTTGATACGAAATACACAAAGAAATCAGTGAATCCAAAAATTGAAACCGTTGTTAAGCCTATCGTGGTTGAGTTAAAAGATTGAGAATGCTTTTCTTCCCAATCTATAATTCATAATTAATCTGTTGAAGTCATTAAAGTAAAAAGTACTGTAAATCAATGAAAACCTTTAAATCAAGTCTATTCCTCATTTTCTTTGCGGCGATAATAGCGTCTTGCGGGGCAAATGATAACTACGGAAAGCCGGTTGCACAAACTCCCATTCCGCGGATAGAATTGATGCCAAATGCTCCCCAACCCTATAAGATTATTGATTGGAAGCAAAAGGCCAAAGATTACGATGCGTATGTTTTCGATTTTAATCCGGATGTTCCGGCAGGAAGGATGATTTGGCTGGATAA
>JADGPS010000049.1 GCA_017882285.1 Paludibacter sp.
GTCGATCTATGCATGGAACATATCCGAATTAGACACAGGAAAAGACAAGCAGATATAGACAGATATTATGTTAAAATCTAATTTAGTAAAGTAGAATTAAAGAAAAAAATAATATCTCTGAATTATATGAGATTTATGATTATTTCTTTAGACCACCTGTTTCTGTAATTCCAATCAAAATCAGAAAGGGTGAAAAAATAGTGCGAGTAAGGCCTAATGATAAAAAATGGAAACATTTAAAAAATACAAAGGACTTATTTTGTCCTCCACCTCATAGAACTATTATTCAGAGAGCAAATATAGGTGGATTTCCAATGTTTTATGCGGCAAAATTTATAGCAGATTCTAATGCACCTCTCTCACGAGCTATTGTTCTGTATGAAACTAGCAAGTTTGCGAGAGATACTAATAGCGAAGGGATACAACGGTTAACTTATAGCGTTTGGGAAGTTACGGAAGAAATGACATTAATTCTTGTTCCGTTTGGTGAAAATTATGATAAACTTAATATAAAACTAAAAGAACTCGAAGTGCAATGGAGAGAATTGATAAATCGAGTAAATTTTGAAGAAGATAAATTGAAAATATGTGATTTTCTTTCTGCAGTGTTTAGCAAAGATAATAGTGATTACTTTTTTACATCTCATTATAATCACTTTGCATGTAACATTTTATCACGTGAACACGATGGTGTTGCATATCCTACTGTAAAACTTGAAGGAGATGGTCTAAATGTTGCAATAAAACCCGAATCGGCTGCTAATAAATTACGATTGATTGGTGCTAGTGAATGCTATTTAATTAAAAGGGAAGACAAAATGATATTAGCAAATGTATGTGAAGCTAAATTTCTCAAAAATGGCAAAACAAAATTTATAAAAAGGGATGATTTTAAATTGAAATCAAAGAATTGGGAGGCGTTAATGAGTGGACTGAAATTCATTAACTAGCCTCCCAAATAATATAATAATAGAAAAAACTTTCATTCTTCCAATTTCTCCAGCAACAATTTCACACCTTTTTCCACATCATTTGTTTCCTGCAAAGCCTTTATAAAAGCACTTCCGATAATGGCACCCGAAGAATAACGATTCACCATATCGCGAGTGGATTTATTGGAAATGCCGAAACCTATCAGGCGCGGATTTTTCAGGTTCATGGCATTGATGCGGTTAAAATATTCCACTTTGTTGTCGAAGGAACTTTGCGTGCCCGTCACCGCTGCCGACGAAACCATATAGATAAATCCGTTGGTGTGGTTGTCAATCTGACGAATGCGTTCTTCCGACGTTTCAGGCGTAATCAGGAAAATAAATTCCAGTTTGTATCGCTCGGCAATTTCCTTGTATTCCACAAGAAAATCGGCCATGGGCAGATCGGGAATAATCATTCCGTCCACTCCCACCCGACTGCATTCTTTACAAAAAGCTTCGAATCCAAACTGCATAACCGGATTCAGATAACCCATCATGATGAGTGGAATATGAATTTCAGCACGCACCGCGGTCAGTTGTTCAAATAGTTTACGAATACTCATACCGTTTTTTAATGCTTGTTGGCTGCTGTTTTGTATCACAATGCCGTCGGCCATTGGGTCTGAAAATGGAACGCCGATTTCCACTAAATCCACGCCATTATTTTGTAAGCATTTCAACGTAGGAAAAGTATCTTCCAGCTTTGGGAAACCAGCTGTAAAATACACCGAAAGAATGTTTTCGGATTTTTGTTGGAATAATTTATTAATTCTGTTCATGATTTTTATGTCTAAAGTCGACGGTCAAAAGTCAACGGTCGATTTGATGTTTTTCTCTTACAATTAATAACGCGAAGCAAATAACTATAAATAACGCCGAAGGCAAATAACTAATCAAACGATTAACTGCCGCATAAATTCCTTCAACAATTTTACATTTTTCTCTCCCGGCTTCACTTCAAATTTACTGTTTAAATCCACTCCGGCAAATTTCGGATGTTCAATTTTCAATATTGCTTCTTCATCATCCGCAGCAATGCCGCCACTCAGCAAAAAAGGCGTTTCGCCTTTGTATTCATCGAGCATAGCCCAATTGAATTTCACACCCGAGCCACCGTAAGCATCCGTTTTTGTATCGAACAGGAAATAATCGCAAACACCTTCGTAGGCTTTCGTCACTCTGAAATTATATGCTGCAGCAGTCGGAAAAGCTTTAATAACGATATACCCTGCTTTGCGAAGCTCACGGCACATTTTCACCAGTTCCGTTCCGTGAAGTTGCACTCCATCCAGATTGTATTTATAAATAATGGTCAGGATATTCTCCAGATTTTCGTTTACAAACACACCGATTTTTTTAATGGTCGGAGGCAATGTATTTAAAACAGAAACATCTAACGGTTCTGCAAATCGTGGTGATTTGGGATAAAAAATAAATCCCATAAAATCCGGCTTCAATGCTGCGACAGCTCGTATATTTTCGGGGAATTTCATCCCGCAGATCTTTATTTTTAGTGAAGTATCCATTTTTTCGATATTAATTGTTTTTGCTGCGCGTTATTTGGCTTCGCCGTTATTCACTTTGTGTTATTTGTCTCTCCTTCGTCGAGACGTTATTGATATTTGAAATAACAACGAATAACTATTAATGACGTGCGAAGCACAAATAACACGAAGTAAATTACTATTTTTTTAACCCCGCAATGAACTTAACAAGTGCTTCCGCCGGATTTTCTTCCTTCATAAAATTCTCGCCCATCAGAAAACCTTTGTAACCTATTTTGCGAAGTTCTTTTACAGTTTCTACCTTTGAAATACCGCTTTCGCTGACTTTTACAAACCGATCGGGAATCAAGGCTGCCAGATCGAATGAAGTCTGAATGCTTTGTTTGAACGTTTTTAGGTTGCGATTATTCACACCAAGCATATCCACGTAATCATTGGCATGACCGATTTCTCCGGCATTATGTACTTCGAGCATCACTTCCAGTCCGAGTTCGTGCGCCTTGCGGGCAAGTTCCAGTGTCTTTTTCACAGTCAATGCTGCCGCAATCAATAAAACCACATCTGCTCCTATCGCTTTGGCTTCGTAAAACTGGTATTCATCAATCACAAAATCTTTCCGCAGCACGGGACAACTAATAAAGGGCCGGGCAGCCATCAAATCCATCGGCGTTCCGCCAAAATACTTCAGATCAGTCAAAATAGAAATACCAGAAGCCCCGGCAGCACTGAATCCCGAAGTTACATCCACCACATCAGCATCTTCGTGAATCCAATCCAACGAAGGCGACTTGCGCTTGAACTCCGAAATAATTCCTGACTCCGAGTTCAGCAAACTTTGCTTCATCGATAAGCATTTGCGTGAGAAAGCCGGAGCCTTTTCCAGCGTCGAAACAGGTATTGAGAGTTTGCGGGAAGCAACTTCAATTGCTTTCGAAGCAAGTATTTTATATAGAATATTACCCCTAACCCCTAAAGGGGAATTAGAGTTACTTTCATCTAGTATATCCTTGTTATTTTTCATTTTGAATATCAAAAAATCAGTTGTAATATTTCTTACTCCCCTTTAGGGGTTGGGGGTCATTTATAAATCTCCACAAATTTCTCAAACACTTTTTTCGCACTTCCGCTGGTCAACGATTCTGCTGCTTCGGCTTTACATTGCTCCAGTGGTTTGTACGAACTGCGTGTCTGAATGGCAAAGGCCGAGTTGATTATCACCGCATCGCGTTGTGCATCGGTAGCTTTATTTTCGAGCACGTTCATAAATATCTGAGCCGCTTCGTCCACCGTGTTTCCACCCCATAATGCTGATTGCTCTATCTTTTTAAATCCAAGTTCCTCGGGAGTATAAACAAATTCACCGCTGTTAGTCATTATTTTACAAGTATCGGTCAACGAAATTTCATCATAACCGTCCAACGAATGTACGATGGAATACTGGCAACCTAAATTCTGATAAATATAATTATAAAGGCGCATCATTTTCAGATTGTACACACCCAGACATTGATATTGCGGACGTACCGGACTGATAAGCGGTCCCAATACATTGAAAAATGTACGAACACCCAAACCTTTACGCGCCGGAGCCACATTTTTCATAGCCGGATTGCAAAAAGGTGCGTGCAAATAGGCAAAACCGGAGTCTTCCAACGAATGTTTGATTACGTCAATGTCAGTGGTGAATTTCGCACCAAAGTATTCCAACACATTCGACGAACCGCTTACCGAAGTAGCACCGTAGTTGCCGTGCTTCGCCACTTTGTAACCAGCACCCGCCACCGCAAAACAGCTGGCGGTGGAAATGTTGAACGTATTTTTACCATCACCGCCCGTTCCAACTATATCAAGAGGATCGAATTCAGATAAATCCATCGGAATAGCCAGTTCTAATAAGGCATCACGAAAACCGATTACTTCGTCCAGTTCGATACTGCGCATCAAATACACGGAAATAAATGCTGCAATTTGAGAATCGTTGTATTTTCCCGCAGCAATATTCGTCATTACTTCAGCGGCTTCCTGCTTTGTAAGGGACTGGTGATTGAATAATTGATTAAGAATTTGTTTCATATTCAAAAAATGATATATCTTTGTGTATTATTAGAATTCGAAATTATGAAAATCATATTAGAAATACCAGACAATCGAGCCATATCTTTGATGGATGTTTTGCGTAGCATTTCGTACGTAAAAGTTAAAACTCTAACTGATTCTAAAGCCCGTTTATTATCGGAAATAAAAGATGCTGTTGATGAAATCAATTTAATCAAAGCCAGCAAAAAAACGACTCGAAATGCAGAAGATTTCCTAAATGAGCTATAGTGTAAAAACAATTATTGTTTTCGAGAAGCAAACCAAAAGGTTGATTAAGAAATATTCTTCTTTGAAAACAGAACTAATTTCTTTGATTCAAACTCTCAAAGTGAGCCCAACATATGGGACTTAACTTGGAAATGATTGCTACAAAATCCGTATTTCAATTGCCTCGAAAGGAAAAGGGAAATCCGGTGGAGCCAGAATAATTACTCATTTTATCATAACCGACTCTACGGTTTATCTTCTTTCTATTTACGATAAGTCTGAAAAAGAAAATCTTACAGACAAAGAATTGAAAGAGTTACTGCAGTTTATTAATGACTGATTTAAAAATTAACTCTCCAACCAATTTTTCAGCATTTTTTCACCATCCGGTGTCAAAACCGATTCCGGATGAAACTGAACGCCACGTACATCATAAGTTTTATGAGCCAGCGCCATAATCATCCCTTCTTCGTCAACAGCTGTAATGGTCAGGCATTCCGGCAACGTTGATTTTTCGGCAGCCCACGAATGGTAGCGACCAACTTCGAGTTTTTTCGCCAAACCGTTGAACAATACATCTTCTTCCAATACATCCACCATAGAACTTACGCCGTGATGCACTTCCGTGAGATTGATCAACGTTCCGCCAAATGCTTCGGCAATGGCCTGTTCGCCCAAACAAACTCCCAAAATCGGTTTTGTAGGAGCATAAGTGCGAATCAAGTCAAGCAAAATGCCTGATTCCGATGGAACGCCCGGTCCCGGTGAAAGAATGATTTTATCAAACCGTGCTATATCTTCCAGTGCAATCTGGTCGTTGCGATGCACTTCCACATCGGTGTATCCCAACTTTTTCACTGCGTGTACCAAATTGTAGGTAAACGAGTCGTAATTATCGAAAACTAAAATAGAAATGCCCCCCTGCCCCCTAAAGGGGGAGTTGGAGTTAGTTTCGTTTTGTTTTTTATCTTGTATTTTATTCATAATAGATATCTTAAAATAAGTCACATTGTTTCTTTTATCCCCTTTAGAACTCGGTTTAATTCCCCCTTCAGTGGGTTAGGGGGGCAGCTCAGGTGTTTGTCGCTGTCATTATCGCTTTTTTCAGCGCAGCGAGTTTATTATTCACTTCCTGCAATTCGCTTTCTTCGTCCGATTTTGCGACGATTCCGGCACCGGCCTGATAGTACAATGTATTATTTTTACTAACGAACGAACGAATGGTTATCGCCTGATTCATACTTCCATCGAAACCAATATAACCCAAACATCCGCCGTAAGGTCCGCGGTCGTGCGGTTCAATACTGTCAATAAGTTGCATGGCTTTAATTTTCGGAGCACCCGAAAGTGTTCCGGCAGGGAAAGTATCGGCAAAAAGTTTAATGATTTTGGTATCGGGTTTCAGCTTGCCACTTACACTCGAAACCAAATGAAGTACATGCGAATAATACTGTACTTCGCGGAATACTTCCACTTCCACATGATCGGCGTTGCGACTCAAATCATTTCGAGCCAGATCCACCAACATCACATGTTCGGCATTTTCTTTTTTGTCAACACGAAGTTTTTCGGCCAGTTGAAAATCTTTTTCGTCATCACCCGTGCGGCGAAACGTTCCTGCAATCGGTTTGATATATGCTTTTTGCTTCTTAGCATCCACTACCAAGTGAGCTTCTGGCGAGGAACCGAAAATGCGGAAATCGCCAAAGTTGAAATAGAACAAATAAGGCGAAGGATTCACCGAACGCAACGTGCGGTACAGCATAAAGTCGTCGCCTTTGTATTTCTGATAGAAGCGGCGCGAAAGCACAATCTGGAACACATTTCCCTTGAAACATTCCTTTTTGCCCTGTGCCACCATTTTTTTATAATCTTCGTTCGAAATATCCGATTTTTCTTCCCCGACAGCAGAGAATTCGTAAGTGGCGATATTATTATTCGTCAGAATTTCTTCAATATCGGCAATGGCTGAAGTTTCTCCCTCGAGCAAATTCTCAATGATGGTCAACTCGTTATTGAAATGATTCACAGCAATAATATATTTGAATAACACATAATGCAAACCCGGCATGCTCCCCGGAACGGTTTCACGCGCATTGAGTTTCACATCCTCGAAATATTGCACCGATTCGTACGACGAATAACCAAACAGCCCATTCACGCCAACCGGATTGTCATTCTTCACCAGGTCAACCGACTTCAGAAACACATCGAAGCGTTCGGCCACGGTGAGTTTTCCGGTAACCGGAGTTTCAATTTTTGAACCATCTGGATATTCTTCTTTAATCACAAAATGATTTACCGAAATTCCACCAATCGGACAAAACCCGACATACGAATAACTGTTTTCCACGCCGTGATAATCGGAACTTTCCAACAACACCGAGTTTGTATATAAATCACGTATTTTGAGATAAATTCCTACCGGCGTCTGCAAATCGGCCAGCATCTTTTTTGATTTGACAATGATATTCATGATGTTGAATTGTGTACTCGTTTACTCGTTAACTTGTTTACTAAAATATTTGATATACGTATCCATATCCTTGTCTCCTCTCCCCGAAACCGTCAGAACCACAATGTCGTCAGGTTTAAAAGTATCTTTTTCTTTTTTCAACAATGCCAGCGCATGTGCCGATTCTATGGCCGGAATAATTCCTTCCAAACGGGTCAGTTCGAAGGCAGCTTCCAACGCTTCATCATCGTTTATCGCCAGCACTTTGGTGCGGCCGGCTCTGGCAAGAAAAGCGTGTGCCGGTCCGATTCCGGGATAATCCAATCCTGCCGAAATAGAATAAGGTTCGGTAATCTGGCCATCTTCGTCCTGCATCAGCAGTGTTTTCGAACCGTGAATAATTCCGGTTGTTCCAAGGCTGATGGTTGCAGCCGTTTCACCGGTTTCAACGCCCAAACCGCCGGCTTCGGCTGAAATAATATTGACGCGTTCATCGTTCAGATAATGATAATACGTTCCCATGGCGTTGCTTCCGCCGCCCACACAAGCCATCAAATAATCGGGATAATCGCGGCCTATTTGTTCCTGCAATTGCCATTTAATTTCTTCGCTGATGACTGATTGAAAGAATCCAACCATATCAGGATATGGATGTGGACCAACAGTAGAACCGATAATGTAAAACGAATCGGGATTTGAGCACCAGTACCTGATAGCTTCGTTGGTGGCATCTTTCAAAGTCCAGTTACCGCTAGTTACGGGTTCAACCGTTGCACCCAGCATTCGCATTTTTTGTACGTTCAAAAACTGACGCTCCACATCCGTTTTGCCCATAAAAACGATACATTCCAGACCCATCAAAGCGCATGCAGTAGCGGTTGCCACGCCGTGTTGTCCGGCACCGGTTTCGGCAATAATACGGGTTTTACCCATGCGTTTTGCCAGGAGAATCTGTCCCAACGCATTGTTGATTTTGTGTGCGCCTGTATGGTTCAAATCTTCACGCTTCAAATAAACGTTTGTGCCATATTCAGCCGACAGTCGTTTTGCAAAATACAATGGCGACGGGCGTCCCACGTAATTTTTCAGCAAATCGTAATACTCCGTTTTGAAAGAATCATCGTCTTTAATGGCAAAATAAGCTTCTTTGAGTCGTTCTACCGTTCCGTGCAGAATTTCGGGAATATATGCTCCGCCAAATTCGCCGTAGTAGCCGGAGCTATCTGCCCCCCAACCCCCTAAAGGGGGAGTGTTCGGATTTGAAATACTCATAATTTATCTTTTCTGATTATTATTCTAAAAATTTTTACCCCAAATTATCCCCCCTTTAGGGGGTTAGGGGGCAGGTATCAAATAAAAAAAAGCTTATCGTGAGTCCGACAAGCCTTTTTGTAATATCTTTTTAATTTGACAATATACATAGGTGTAACATCTCACGATTAGCTAATCTGTAAGTGCCACCACCAAAATTTATTTACTGTCAAAAGTGATTTCATTTCTTTTTGTTTGTTTTTCGGGTGCAAAGATGACAAATTATTTTTATTTGTGCAAGAAAAATGTCTTTTTTTTATACTGGACATTCAATTTTTTAATATTTGCGACCCTGAATTCAACTCGAAAATAGCTATTTTCGAGCCGATAATCTGTTGAAACACAAAAGCTGTTATTTTTCTTTCTATATTCAGTTTTTTTTCCGAAATTTGCGGACTTAAAAATGCGAAAAAACAGGTAGTAATTTTAAGTAAAACAAAACGTGAAAGAGACAAAGTACATTTTCGTAACCGGTGGAGTTACTTCCTCATTGGGCAAAGGAATTATTGCCGCATCGCTTGGTAAATTATTACAAGCCAGAGGTTTTAAAGTAACTAATCAAAAATTAGACCCTTACATCAATATTGACCCGGGAACTCTGAATCCTTATGAACATGGCGAATGCTATGTTACCGTTGATGGACATGAAGCTGATTTAGATCTTGGACATTACGAACGTTTCCTCAACGTTGAGACCCATCGTGCCAATAATATTACCACCGGACGTATTTATCAAAACGTTATAAACAAAGAACGTCGCGGCGATTATCTGGGAAAAACAGTACAAATTATTCCGCACATTACCGATGAAATTAAACGCAATATCAAACTCCTGGGAAATAAAGGAGAATTTGATTTTGTAATTACTGAAATTGGTGGAACAGTTGGTGATATTGAATCATTGCCTTATATTGAAAGTGTTCGTCAGTTGAAATGGGAAATGGGTAAAAACTGTCTGATCATTCATTTAACTTATGTGCCTTATTTGGCAGCCGCCAAAGAATTGAAAACAAAGCCAACACAACATTCTGTGAAAGCGCTTCAGGAACAAGGCGTCCAGGCCGATATTTTGGTTTTGCGTACCGAACACAATATTTCAATGGAAATGCGCAAAAAAGTGGCATTGTTTTGCAATGTTGAAACGAGTGCTGTTATGCAATCTATCGATGTTCCAACTATTTATCGCGTACCTTTGAACATGCAGCAAGAGAAACTGGATGAAGTTGTTTTGACAAAAATGGGATTTGATTTGGAAAAGATTCCGGCAGCTGACATGACTAAATGGATTGCTTTTGTGGAAAAACTTGAAAATGCCAAAGAAGAAGTCAGAATCGGAATTATTGGCAAATATGTTCAATTACCTGATGCTTATAAATCTATCGTTGAATCGTTACTTCATGCAAGCGCTTATAACAATAAAAAGTTGAAACTGGAGTTAATTCTCTCCGATAAACTGGACGAAGAAAATGTTGCCAAGAAATTAGCGAATTTAGATGGAATTATCGTTGCTCCAGGTTTTGGACAACGGGGAATGGAAGGTAAATTTGCAGCTTTAAAATTTACGCGTGAAAACAATATTCCAAGTTTAGGAATTTGCATGGGAATGCAAAGTATGTCGATTGAATTTGCCCGAAATGTACTGGGTTATGCCGATGCAAACAGCACTGAAATTGATGCTTCAACCACTCATAATGTGGTCGATATCATGGATGAACAGAAAAATATTCTGAATTTGGGTGGAAGCATGCGTTTGGGTGCATACAAATGTAAATTGAAAAAAGGATCAAAAGCTTATGAAATTTACGGTAAAGAAAATATTAGCGAACGTCACCGGCACCGTTTTGAATTTAATAACGCATTCAAAAATGAATTTGAAAAAGCCGGAATGATTTGCAGTGGTTTAAATGTTGAATCAAATTTGGTAGAAATCATTGAATTACATTCGCATAAGTGGTATATTGGAGTACAATTTCATCCTGAATATAGCAGTACAGTTGTAAATCCACATCCACTTTTCATCAGTTTTATCAAAGCAGCAATAGAAAAATAATAAGAAAATAGGCCAATGTACCAATATGATAATTGGAAAATTGAAAATTAACAAATTGGAAATTAAATATTTATGGATAAAAATACGATACTTGGATTTGTACTTATAGCATTGATTGTCATTGGATTCTCAGTATTAAACAAACCAAGCGAAAAAGAAGCAGCTATTAAAAGAACTAACGATTCAATAGCTTTGGTAGAACAAAGCAAAGCTGAATTAGCCAAAAGAATTCCAAACGTAACTGTTTCAAAAGATTCTGTGGCTGTAAAAGACACAACTTCCAACCTAAATAATGCCGATGCTTTTGGCGATTTCAGTGTTGCATCGAAAGGTGAAGAAAAATTCTTTACACTTGAAAATGAACTGATTAAAATCACATTGAGTAACAAAGGTGGTCGGATTTATTCGGTTCAACTTAAAAAATACGCGAAGCGCGATTCGTTGAACATGAATCATCCTTTGATTTTGTTCAACGACAACGAAAGTAACATGGGTTTTACGTTGGTTACTAACAATAACCGCGTAATCAACAGTACTAACCTGTATTTTGAACCGATTTCGGGCATTACAAAAGATACAAAAGGAAATCAAACCTTGATTTTCCGATTAAAAACTACAGGACAAGCCTATTTAGATTTTGCATATACTTTACCTGTAGACGATTACATGCTTAGTTTCGGATTAAAAGCTAATGGTATGAATATGGTCATGCCGTCCGGAACCAATTCATTAGATATGCAATGGGCTTCGAAAATACGTCAACAAGAAAGAGGGCGAAAATTTGAAGACCGTTATTCTTCAATTGAATATAAATTTGTGGCCGATGATATTGAAAAACTGAGCGAATCAAAAAATGATGAAAAAAAGCTGGCAAACAAAATTAAATGGGTGGCTTTTAAAGATCAGTTTTTCAGCAGCATTTTAATTGCCAACGATGCGTTGAATTCAACCACTTTGAAAAGTACTCTCGAACCTGAAAATTCAGGCTTTTTGAAATCCTATTCGGCTGAAATGACCGTTCCTTTTGACCCAACCGGAAAAATACCAACCACTTTCCGTTGGTTCTTTGGACCAAATCAGTTTAAAATATTAGCCGCTTATGATAAAGGTGTGAGTGGTGACTCGGAACTACTGCTGAATAAGTTGATTCCACTTGGTTGGGGAATTTTTGGTTGGATTAACCAGTATGCCATTATCCCCATGTTCAACTTTTTCAGCCAGTATATCAGCAATTTCGGGATTATCATTTTGCTGCTGACACTGGTAATAAAAATTGTTTTGTTTCCTTTGACGTACAAATCATACGTTTCAAGTGCTAAAATGCGTGTTTTGAAACCGGAAATAGACGAAATTCATTCCAAAATTCCGGCGGATAAAGCGGCAGAACGTCAAAAAGCAACCATGGATTTATATGGAAAAGTTGGAGTAAGTCCGCTGAGTGGTTGTGTGCCATCGCTACTTCAAATGCCCTTGTTATTTGCGATGTTCAGCTTCTTCCCTGCTGCCATTGAATTACGTCACCAAAGTTTCCTATGGGCAACTGATCTTTCCACATACGATTCCATCATGACTTTACCATTCACAATACCTTTTGGATTTGGTAATCATGTGAGCTTGTTTTGTTTGTTAATGACTGCCACCAATATTGTCTATACAAAATTAAACATGGCAAATACAACAACTGCCGATCAGCCCGGTGGCGAAATGATGAAGTGGATGATGTACCTGATGCCGCTGATGTTTTTGTTTGTGTTCAACAGCTATGCGTCCGGCTTAAGCTATTATTATTTTATTGCAACGTTGATTTCGATTTTGCAAACTTATATTATCCGTGCAACGGTGGATGAAAAGAAAATTCTTGCTGAATTGCATGCCAAAAGAAACAGCAAAGCAAAGAATCCGGTTAAGAAATCTGGTTTTATGGATCGGTTAGAAAAAATGCAACATGAACAACAAAAAGCGATAAAGAACCGCAAATAATTTATGCATACATTTAAAGCGTAAATACAAATTTTTTCATTGTGTTTGCGCTTTTTTATGATTTAAACTTTTAGAATCCAAGACAATATGAAAAAGAAAAGTTTAGTTTTTACTTCTTTATTTGGATTAACAATTCTACTTTGTTCATGTAACAAAAGCAATCGTTTTGAAATCGATACGACCAAAAATCGCGTTGAAGTTAAGATTCATCGATTTGATAAAGATTTACTTTCGATCAACACAACAAATATGAAAGTTGGAGTGAATAGTTTATACGCCCACTACCAAGAATTCTTACCAATTTTTACGAATGAAATTCTGGATACAACCGCAGCAGATACGATTGCTGTTCGAAATTTATTTTACAAATTCCTGACCGACACCGCGTTTGCTCAGGTTAACAAAAAATCTTTACAAACTTTTTCTAATGTTTCCGACATTGAAAAACAGGTTTCGGATGCTTATACTTATATTCATCATTATTTTCCTGAAGTACGGTTACCGGAAATTTACTTTTTTGTTTCCGGGTTTAATCGCTCCATCATGATGAACAATGAATTTATCGGAATTGGAACCGATTTTTATCTGGGGAGTGATTTCCCTGCATATAAAAGTCTGACTTATCAATATTTAGTTAAAAATATGCGTCGGGAATGTCTGGCAACCGACCTGATTTCTGCAACTCTTTTCAGAATGTTCGTCATGAATAGTTCTGAATATAGGTTATTGGACAATATGCTTTTTCGTGGGAAAGTATTGTATCTAATGTCTGTATTTATGCACAAAGAGAAACCTGAAAACATAATTGGTTATAGTCCGGAACAATGGAAATGGTGTAAAACTAACGAAAAGCAAATTTGGGCGGCTATTATCGACCAAAAACATTTATTTTCATCTGATGTTCAGTTGATTAAGAGATACATGAATGATGCGCCATTTACTTCGCCTATTTCTCAGGAATCGCCCGGCAGGCTTGGAACCTGGATTGGATGGCAGATTGTCAAAAGTTATATGGACAAAAATACAACTGTCAGTTTAACCGATTTAATGAAAGAAAATAATTATCAGAGAATGCTGGAAGAATCAGGCTACCGCCCATGAAAAACAAAAAAGACCTATTCGTAAAACGAGTAGATCTTATTTATCTTTTGAGTGTCCTATTTATGCCGGACTGATTGCTTCTGAAGGACAAACATCGGCGCAAGTGCCACAATCGGTGCATACATCAGCGTCAATTACATAGATATCACCTTCTGAAATTGCTTCAACTGGACATTCGCTGATACATGATCCGCAAGCAATACAATCTTCTGAAATAACGTAAGCCATTTTCTTAATATTTTTTGTTAGTACTAATTAGTTTTGCAAAAGTATAACTTTTTCCAGACCAAAAAAAACTTTTTATCCCTTTTTTGTCTGAAAACAGTAAATTTGATTTGTTGTTCAATAAATTAACCATTTTTAAACTACAATTAATAATCCTCTCGATCAACATAAATAAGATCAAATAATTAGTGTATAACCCGATAACTAAACTCTTAAATTAATTTCAAGAAACCAATATTGTACTTTTTTTAAGATAAATAATTCAATGTTATATTTGTATTAAATTTACATGAAAAATAACAATTAAGTAAGACTGTTTTTGTACATTTGCATCCATTATGGAATTAAAAAAACTTATTTAAAATTCACATTTTAATAGCAATAAAAACAACTAATTATATTCATAATTTTCGAAAACCTATTTCATTATGATCAACTCTTTTTTTAGCAAATTCACTCCAAAAGAAACTAAATTCTTTCCAATACTGAAAGAAATGTCTGAAGTTATGTTGGTAGCATCCGATTTAATTATCGAATTTGTTCAACATAGTGAACATGATTCGGCTGCTGAATATTACAGAAAAATCAAAGAACAAGAAAAAAAGGGAGATAACTTATCTAACAGAGTTTTCGATGAATTGAATACCACATTCATCACTCCTTTTGACAGAGAAGATATCAACAATTTGGCAAACAGATTGGATGATGTAACCGATTATATCAATAGTTGTGCAAAACGTATTTTGCTATATAACCCGAAGAATATGCCCGAGAATGCAGTGGTTTTGGCAAGAATTATTAAAGAAGGAGCTATTTGTATTGGAAAAGCCGTTGACGAATTAGATGTTTTGAAAAAAAATGCTGTTAAAATTAAACAATATTGTATCGAATTACACGATCTTGAAAATAAAGCGGATGATATTTATGAGGAGTTTTTATTAGATTTGTTTGAAAAAGAGAAAGATGCCATCGAGATGATCAAAGTAAAAGAGATAATGTACGAGCTAGAAAAAGCAACTGATGCTGCCGAATACGTAGGTAAAATTATCAAAACCATTATTGTTAAGTACGCATAATAATTAAAACGAAAAATGACGCTTTTAATAATCATTATTGTACTGGCTTTGATATTTGATTTTATCAATGGCTTTCACGATGCTGCAAATTCAATTGCTACCATAGTTTCTACCAAGGTTCTCACACCTTTCAAAGCTGTATTGTGGGCGGCTTTTTTCAATTTTGTCGCTTTTTTTATAGCTAAATATTTTAGTGGCTTTGGTATTGCCAACACCGTATCAAAAGTTGTTTTAGAACAATTCATTACACTTCCTATCATCTTTTCAGGTATTGTAGCAGCCATTTTGTGGAACCTTGCAACCTGGTGGTTGGGAATACCTTCTTCTTCTTCTCATACCCTAATTGGAGGATTTGCAGGAGCAGCCATAATGAGCACTATAATTACGAGCGGTTATACCACAAGCGGTTTTGAATCAATAAAATACGATGTGATTATAAAAATTGCTTCATTTATTATCTTGGCTCCTCTTATTGGTATGATTATTTCATCGCTTCTTACCATTTTGATTTTGTATGTTTTCAAGAAAGTGAATCCTCATAAAGCCAACACAATGTTTAAGCGGCTTCAATTGGTTTCTTCCGGATTGTTTAGTATCGGACATGGTTTGAATGATTCTCAGAAAGTAATGGGAATTATTGCAGCAGCACTTTATGCAGCATACACAAAAAATAATATTGATATGGGAATTCACTCCATCGGGCAAATGCCTGATTGGGTTGCATTTGCTTGTTTTACAGCAATATCATTTGGAACCATGTCTGGTGGATGGAGAATTATCAAAACAATGGGTACAAGAATCACCAAAGTAACGCCACTCGAGGGTGTTGCAGCAGAAACTGCGGGTGCTATTACTTTGTATATTACTGAAATACTGAAAATTCCGGTAAGTACTACCCACACTATTACCGGTTCTATCATTGGAGTTGGTGCAGTAAAACGTCTATCTGCTGTCCGTTGGGGTGTGACACGCAGTTTAATGATAGCATGGATTCTAACTATTCCGGTTAGCGCAGCACTGGCGGCTTTGATATTCTTCTTATTTGGAGGAACTGTTTAAACTAATCAAATATTATCATGTACAAAGGTTGTTTCTGATAGAGACAACCTTTTTTTACAACTTAATAATTTGATTAGTTGCTGATATTGTGCAATAATCAAAATTTTTATACGTTTGTATCTTACAAAACTATCGAAATAAATGAAGGTACAAAAAATCAATAAATATATTCTGACTTCTTTTTTTATACTTGGAATATTTACTTCATCCCTTGCACAAGGTAATTTACTTTATGTTGACCAAAAACCGATTCATTTTGGTTTTTCCCTCGGCACCAACCTGATGGATTTAAAAGTTACACCGACGGATAGCGCACGGGTATCAAGCTTAACTCCGGGATTTTCAGTGGGAATTATTACTGATTTACGGTTAGCCCGATATCTGAACTTACGGTTTAATCCAACGCTGCATTTTGGTACAGAACAATTAAGTTATCCGTTCAAAGTTGGGAATGTATCCACTGTTTCAATCCAATCAATACCCATTTGTATTCCGATATATCTGAAGTACAGTTCTGAACGAAAAGGCAATGCAAGACCCTATTTGATTTGGGGTGGTGGTATTTCAATAGATTTGGCAACTGATAAAACCAAGCCTGTTTTGTTGAATTATTTTGATTATTTCACTGAATTTGGAGTTGGTTGCGATATTTATTTTTCGTTTTTTAAACTTTGTCCGGAATTAAAATATTCTGTTGGATTTAATGATTTGTTTGTACCTATTAATCTAAGAGATGCAGGACCAATAAGTACTGCTGATAAACGCTTTTCCAATGCTTTGACGAAACTTACTTCGCGCATGCTGACATTGGCTTTTAATTTTGAATAAAAAAAACAACCAGTTTTCCGGTTGTTTGTTTGAGCTAAATCTTTTCAATTTTCGTAATTACCTTTTCGATTGCGGTTTGCCAATCGGAGAATAATTTTCGAAAATACGTTTTGACCAACTTTGGATTATTTTTGCCATCAGGCCGATTAACGCGAAGAACAAACTCACGATTTAAGGACATGATTTCAATTACAATTTTATCAACCTTCTGATCGTCAATTTCTTTTGACATTAAACATCGAAAATAAATATCGGTAATCAATTCGGATGAAACAAACTGGATGGTTTGTTTCAGTTTTCTACGACTTGCCATTGGAATAATTTTTAGGATTTATACCCACAAATATAAGTCATTATTATGATAAAGCCATCTTTTACTGTAAATTTGCAAAAAAATAATTCGACCACTTTCACGTTTAGCTAAGAAACTTATTCCGTACTTTATGAATTCAATATCGGGAAAATTATCTTTTACTTTTATTCTCCTCATTTCGTTCGTTTTATCTATCGGATTTTCGGCTTGCAATGACGAAATTTTCTCCACAAATCCGAAAGATAAACTGACTTTTTCGACCGACACATTGGCTTTCGATACCGTTTTTACAACACTCGGCAGTGCCACATCCAAAATAATGATTTATAATCGGAATAATGTCGCACTGAAAATAAGCCATTTAGGTATCGCAGGAGGAAAAAGTTCGCCATTTAGAATTAATGTTGACGGGAGTTTGAATGCAGATAATCAATTTGATAATATTGAGATCCGAGCCAACGACAGCATGTATATTTTTGTAGCTGTTACTGTTGATCCGACAAACACGAATTCGCCCGTATTTATTCAGGATTCACTGGTTTTTCAAACGAATGGCGTTTTTCAAAATGTAAAACTTCAGGCCTATGGGCAGGATATGAAGATTTTACGAAACAAATACATTCTGAATGACACTACATTGACTGCCGAAAAACCTTATTTGGTTTATGGTTATGTCGCTATTGACACAGCCAAAACATTGACACTTAATCCGGGCTGTAAACTGTATTTTCACAATAATGCCAACATGATTGTTTATGGTAATCTGAAAGCAAATGGAACGGCTGAAAATCCAATTATCATGAGAGGAGATAGGTTGGATAAAATTAAATTTGCCACGCCTTTCCCATACAATAATGTTGCCGGTCAGTGGGGAGGTTTATATTTACTTTGGAAAGGCGGAAATCATGTGATACGGCATGTCAATATGAACAGCGGTTATGTCGGGATTTATTTTTCGAATGAAGACAGAAATGTAATTCCAACGTTGGAAATTACCGATTGTCGGATACATAATTTTTTGATGTACGGATTAGTAGTTCAAAATGGAAATGTTCAGGTTTCTAATTCCGAGATCTCAAACACAAGCAGTTATAGTGTGTATTTGAATGGTGGAAAACATACTTTTTTACAAAGTACAATTGCTAATTATTTCAATAACAGCAGCGTACAACCAGTTTCGCGTGACAAAAAACCGGCAGTTATGATTATGAACCTGAACCGTGTGGCTCCAATGGAAACCATTTTCCGTAATTGTGTAATCAGTGGCAGTTCGGAAAACGAATTTAGTCTGGCCACCCGTTTTTTGGATCAATACAAAGGTATTTTCGATCATTGTTATATTCGTAAACCTGATTCTTTAAATTTACAGCAATTTACAAAAATCCGTTGGTCTGCGAAAAACGATACAGTTTTCAAAAGTACCCGTTACGATTACGAGAAAAATACCTATTTCAATTTTATGCCCGATTCGGTTTCTCCTTTACGTGGACTGGCCGACCCAGCTGTGGCGGCGCAATTTCCAGTTGATTTGAATGGAAATAATCGCCTGATTGGCAACAAACCGGATGCCGGTGCTTACCAATGGGAGCCGACAAAAAAATAGTTTTATGAGGAAAGGAATTATTCTACAAATAGCATTGATATTTGTTTTTCAGCTTGTTGCACAAAAACAAGAAAAGCAAAATTTCAAAATTATGTGCTATAATGTAGAGAATTTTTTCGATTGCGTACATGATTCGCTTACCAATGATTCGGAATTCTTACCGAATGGTGCCCGGGGTTGGACGTATGCTAAATACCAAAAGAAACAAGCCAATATTGCCAAAGTAATTTCTGCCGTTGGCGGTTGGGATGCTCCGGCTTTAGTGGGTATTTGCGAAGTGGAAAGCCGAAAATGTTTGATTGATTTAACGCGTTATTCAGGGTTAAAAAACCTTAGATACAAGTTTTTGCATCACGAATCACCCGATCCGCGAGGAATTGATGTGGCACTATTATATCAACCACAAGAATTTAAACCCATTCATGATGAAGCAATTCCGATTCAATTTCCGCAAACGCCGCAAAGCCGGACTCGAGATATTTTGTTTGCTTCGGGCATAATTCCTACAGGCGACACCTTGCATGTGTTTGTTTGCCATTTTCCATCACGGTTGGATGGAGAATTAGAGTCGGAAGAAAAACGTCTATTTGTGGCTTCGGTACTTCGCTTTAAAGTGGATAGCATTTTTGCTGCAAATAAAAAACCGAACATTGTGATAATGGGCGATTTTAATGATTATCCAACCAACGCAAGCCTGTTGGAAGTACTGAAAGCGAAGCCATTAAACGATTCAATTTCAAATCATGGTTTGTATAATTTAATGTACAAATTACACATCGAAGGAAAAGGTTCCAACAAACATTTAGGAGATTGGGGCGCATTGGATCAAATGATAGTTTCAGGAAATTTATTGAAACCGACAAATTCGATTTTCACCATGCAAACTGATGCTCATTTTTTTGATGCTGATTTTTTACTTGAAAATGATAAAACATATTTAGGAAAGCAGCCATTCAGAACGTTTGTGGGAATGAAATATCAGGAAGGTTTTTCGGATCATTTACCCATTTATGCTGACTTTTGGTACTGAACAATAATGTGCCAATAAAAATCAGGGTTGAAAAGTGCAATTTGTGTACTCGTTTACTCGTTAACTTGTTTACTCTTTTTCTTGTAACTAAAAACTCGTAACTAAAACATGGATATTCAATTATTTATACCTTGCTATATCGACCAGTTGTATCCGCAAACCGGATTCAACACCATTAAAGTACTTGAAAAAGCAGGCTGCACGGTGCATTATAATCCAAAGCAAACCTGCTGCGGGCAGCCGGCTTTTAATAGCGGTTATTGGAAAGAATCAGCAAGCATGGCTGAAAAATTTCTCACTGATTTTCAACCGAATATGCCCATCGTTTCGCCTTCCGGTTCGTGTTCGAGCTTTGTGATTCATCATTATCATAAACTTTTGACAGATAAGCCGGAATTACTTGAACGTCATGCTCAAATTAAAAACAAAATTTATGAACTTTCTGATTTTCTGATAAATGTGTTGAAAGTGGAAAATCTTGGTGCAAAATTTCCACATAAAGTTACTTTTCATGATTCTTGTTCAGCTCTACGCGAATATGGCATTAAAGATGAACCACGCAAATTACTGAACCAAGTTGATGGTTTAGAACTGATTGAAATGGAAGAAAGTGACACCTGTTGCGGATTTGGCGGTACGTTTGCTGTGAAAAACAAAGCCATTTCAACAGCAATGGTAGAAAAAAAGGTATTGAACGCATTGGAAACCGGAGTGGAATACCTCGTGAGTACGGAAGCTTCGTGCTTAATGAATATAAACGGTTACTGCAATAAACATAAATTACCGCTGAAAGGCATGCATCTGGCTGATATTCTGGCGAGTGGATTATAATTTCTTCAATTCAATGATTACACCTTTTCCGGCTTCTCCTCCTTTTGGTAATAAAATAAATATTCCGCAAATGTAATGATTTAACTACAAAACGACGTAAAATTCAACAGAAAAAAATACAAATTTACAAAGAGTCATATAAAGTTACCTCAAATTTTATTTTAAGACAGCCACGTTATTTGCAAAATTTTTAGTTTATTTGTACTCTAATAATTTTCAAAAAATAGGTATGAAAAAGCGAATACAAAGTTTTGTCTATGCCGGTAGAGGAATACGTTTGGTTGGTTCAGAACCAAATATGAGAATTCATGTGATTGTAGCAATTTTAGTTGTAATCTTTGGATTCTTTTTCGATATTTCTATTACCGAATGGATTTCGTGTTTACTATGTATTGGTCTGGTATTCAGTGCTGAAATGATAAACACAGCAATAGAAAACGTCGTCGATTTAGTTTCACCTAACTATAACGAATTGGCAGCCAAGGCAAAAGATATTGCTGCAGGTGCAGTATTAATAAGTGCAATCATTTCGGTAATCATCGGATTGTTGATTTTTTTACCGAAAGTTTGGAATCTGTTATGAAAAAGCTCCATCCGATCACAGATTTTTTTAATTTGTTATATCCTGATTTATGTGTTGTTTGCGGTGAAAATCTACTTAAAAATGAGCAATATATCTGTCTTTCCTGTCTGAATGATATCCCAAAAACCAATTATCATTTACTTGCCGACAATCCAATTGAAAAACGCTTTTGGGGCAAAGTTCCAATTTTCCGTGCAACAGCTTTTTTCTATTTTCAAAAAGGTTCGTCTTTCCAAAAGTTAATGCATGCGTTAAAATACAAAGGAAATA
Source organism: Paludibacter sp. (assembly GCA_017882285.1). Lineage (GTDB taxonomy): Bacteria > Bacteroidota > Bacteroidia > Bacteroidales > Paludibacteraceae > Paludibacter. The sequence goes on from JADGPS010000049.1 coordinate 21,499, forward strand.
AAGAGATTGGAGAAAAAATCGGTAAATATGCCGCAGTTGATTTATTAGAATCCATTGATTTTAAATCTATTGATGTAATTATACCAGTTCCCTTACATCCGAGTAAATATAAAAAGCGAGGTTATAACCAAAGTGAATGGATAGGAAAAGGTCTATCAGAAATCCTCGAAAAACCACAAAATACTACCACATTAATTCGTAAAAGGGAGAATACCACACAAACTAAAAAATCAGTTTTTGAACGCTTCGAAAATACCGAAGGAATTTTTGATTGCTCCGACAAAACGACTTTAATAGGAAAACATGTGCTTTTAATTGATGATGTACTGACCACCGGTTCTACACTCGAAGCCTGTATACAGGCATTACTCCAAATCAAAGGGATAAAAGTGAGTATTTTTACATTAGCTGTTGCCTAAATGTATTATTTTATTATAGAAGAAATTATTAAATGAATTTTTAACCACAAAATAAGCATAAAAAAAAAATAACACCTATTTATTCCGAAATGTAGTACTAATAGTCGTTTTGAAAGAATATAATTTGTAATTTTGCATCCAGAATTTTGTTTTACTTAATTTAATTCGCACATTGTATAATTCTACTTTACCAAAATAAAAAGTCAAAATATATTTTGTTATATGACTGATTATTAGTATATTTGTGTCATTATAAATCTACTCTGATTGTTTTGA
>JADGPS010000050.1 GCA_017882285.1 Paludibacter sp.
CGATTGTAGCGAAGCGAAAATTCCGAGTATCGGAACAAATAAATAGTACAATAAGACGAACTTGTCCCGACTTGACGGGAGTCGAAATTGGACTATATTGTTTGTGCAATCGGTATTACATCAGCATGCCTTTTTTTATTCCGTTCTCTGATTAAATGAGAAAAAAAGAGTGGCGTCATGCCGCCACCCTTTTCTTCTCATTGATGAATTGATACAATTCTTAGTTGTATGCTGCTGATAGTGTTATTGTTCCTGTATAATTTCCGATAGATGTATTAGCATCCGGAGAAACAGTAGCTCCTATACGTACGATGATATCTTCTGAGAATCCAGCTGAAACCGTAGTTGAAAGTACTCCTCCGGATCCATCCACTGGTTCGGCCGCACCAACAACATAAGCTGATGTTAAATTTCCAAATGCAAGATGAGATACTCCATCGCTTCCTCCAACCAAAAAATCAGCTGAAGGAGTTAATGTATAAGTAACAGTACCCGATCTAACAATTGTTGCAACACCTGTCTGAACGCCGGTTTGCGAAACTGAACTGCCACCATCTGATGTGGCAAGTCCTGAAACACCTACAATTTTATTTTGTCCCTTATCTACTATTCCAAACTCAAGAGACAGGGTTTGTGTTACTTCTAATTTTTTTTGTACAGTTGCATGAGCAGTTACCTCCCCTGTCTTAGATGATTGCGCCATAGCACCTACCGTAAAGCCCATCATAATAGCGAGAGCTGCAAAAAATTTCATTGTTGTTTTCATTTTGTTTTTTGTTTTAAATTTTAAAATAATTTTTTGTTTATAAAATAATTGTTTGTTTATAATTAATTGTTTGTTTTTAAGATTTATAACGCCCGATTGGACGGATTTTGTAAATTATTATTGATGGCGTAATGCATAAGTTCCACATTGTTATTGATATTCAATTTTTCAAAGATTCTGCCACGGTACGTAAATACAGTGCTGATACTCAATGCCAATTCGGCGGCAATATCTTTTACTTTTTTACCGGAAACAAGTAAATACATGGTTTCGAGTTCACGGTTGGACAACTGTTCGTGTGGTTTAGCTTTTTCCTCGGGCATAATATTAAACGCCAGTTGCTCCGAAAGCGATTCACTCAAATACCGTCCATGCGTATAAATTTTCTTTATGGCAATAACCAGGTTATCCGTTGCCGAATCTTTGCATAAATAACCCGATGCACCTGATTTTAATATGCGCAGGGCTTGTTTATCTTCGGGATGAATGCTCAGTGCCAAAATGGGAAGTTTTGGATTTACATTTTTTACGTCGTTAATCAACTCGAAACCATTTCTTCCCGGCATATCCATATCCAGCAGTAAAATATCGCAGTCACTGTTTTGGATTTTTTCCAGCACTTGCGCCCCTGTTTGGGCTTCGTCCATAACCTGAAAATCTGTTTCTGTCTTCAAAATCATTTTCAATCCTTCGCGGATAATTTGGTGATTGTCGGCAATAATTATTCGTATCATAGTTATAATTTTTATATATCAAGTTGAATTCCGTAGCCAATTAATTGAATGCTTTGGAGTATTTAAAAATAAATACGATGCAAATGTAGTACTAATTATTATACGTGTAGCACAAAAGTAGAATTATTTGTATTTTTTATTACAAATGCTACAAAATTATTATTTAGATGGTAATTATTTGTAGAAATTAAGGTTTATTTACATAAGTGGTAAGATAAATCAGCCAAAAAACACCAATACTAACGGATTTTTGTAAGTTAGTTTGACCCCCAAACCCCGACTTCTATCCCCCTTCGGGTACTTTCTCCAAAGGAGAAAGACATAGGAAAGAATAGTATCTAGGGCTTAAGACTATGTTGGTATCAACACTTCACGTAATTTGTACATCCGGCAGATTGCTTACTTCGTTGGCAAGAATAAGGTAAGAATTCATTTTTTATTTTTTTCTACTAAGGTTTCAAAACTGAAAATAAGGTTTTTTAAATCACCTATAATCCTTGATTGTGTGGAGCTTATCAAAATTTTAAATTTAATGATTATTTTTATAAATTTAGTAGAATGATGTTAACCTGATGAATCTAAACCTTATTGATTTAGCTAATTTCGACAATATATTCGATTTTGCAACCAATTCCTGATAGAAATTTTTCCAACATCTCAACAATCCTTATCAAAAAATAAAATTAGGTGCAAAAGCTGATAGTCATTTAGTTAATTATACTCAATAATAAGATTTAGGACACCCGAATACGCGGATTTTGTAAATTTTGGTATCGAGGCGGTCACATGTATAAAAATATATGCATTGAGCACCTGAGGGTGACCTTCTATGTATTCGATTATCCGCCAGCAGTCGCTCAGCGGAAAAGATGCCCGGTTTCCTGCATCCGTTCCGGGTGGCTGGCTTTGGCCGTCGTTGCGAAAGGCAAGTTTAGCAATAAATGGTATGGCATGTCCAGTTTCATTGCGCAGCGAGTCGGAATGAATTAGCGTTGCCAGAACCTGAAGATTTTCGACACTGCTGATACAAAGCAAGCCGTTACCGCCAAATGATTCTATGGCGGGGTTGATATTGGACTTTTGGCTAAATGCGAAAGAGTTAGCCTCGGTTTGTCCGGTTTTTGGCGGAATTTCGAGGCTCAATCTGAAATACTGAGCAGATGCCCGGAGCGGAAACAATGCCGTTAGCAGTACAAGGACTGCTCCTAACAAGCTGCGCTGAGCAGTTGCGGAACCGAATATCCGTTTATGCCTTCTATATTGGTATTGTTTCATCGTTAGCTTGATTTTTCGAACTTTCCTTCTTTTTCGTAAGATATTAAGTACTGGAAAGAATATAATGTCGTATTTATATTGTTTAGATAATCCTTTCCAGATTTTGAATTTACTTAGTGAAACTTAGTGTTTTTGTGGCTTAGTGGCTATTTTTCTTGCCACAAAGACCCTAAGGCTCAAAGAAACACAAAGAATTATACGACATTATATAATGTCTAATATTTAGCATACTCCACACGAATATTTATAGTCCCGGTGTACAATCCGGCAGCCGCGTATTTTGGCACCGGTCCCAGCGTTCCGTACACAAATAAATAAGCTGTACCTGTCGGCGGGGCAATATATCCTGCATGATTGGGTGTGGGCGGAGGAGCCGGAAGTCCTGAAAGACGCCTGCTAATGGGAAACGTTGCACTGGTGAAATCCTTCGGTATCTCAACCTTGGCATTAGTCTCAACTGAACCCCCGGTATTTGAATAGGCGAACCTTAAAGCCAGGCGGATATGGGTCGTATCCAAATCGAGTGTCGGAGGTGCATCAATGGTTACGGTTATATCCAAATCAGTGCGCCCTTTTATGGTCAGGATGTAAACGGAATTGTCGGTCAGTTTGACAGTAACAGTTTCGTCGGCGAGAATGACCGGATGGTTTTCATTAAAGTTCAGTTCATTCGAATTGAGTGGAGCTAAAACAATATCATTAGTTGCATATAACCCAAAACTAATACGTTGAGCCGCTACAGTCACTGCCAGCAGCAGGCTAAAGATCAGAAGAAGGATAATATGCCGTGTCGTTTGCTTCATATCAGATATATTCAATTTGGAGGGTAAACTCGCCGTTATAGTTGCCGGGTCTGGCATTGTTGATGTCAACACGGCCACCTACCCAAAAGTAGTACTTGCTATCACTGCTGATTTGCAGGTTGCGTTCTACAGCATCAATGGGTTCGCTGGCACCCTGGTTGTCGCTCTGATACCCGTACATCTCATAATACAACGTTAAGGTTCCGGTACCGGTGTTGTTTGTAATTTTTATCATCGCCGGAAAGGTAACACGAAATTTGGCATTTGCCCTTCCCTTCAACATCATCATGGCTGCTGAGGCATCGCGCTTTGCCGAAACATAAATCTTCCCGTCGATAGCCATGCCTGCGTCAATGTCCATGTTTTTGATAGTGACAAGTTCTATACCGGAATTATCAACCACAGTGGCCTGTGCTGTGATGGAAACCGAAGTCTTATTTTGTGCCATCATCGTTAGGAACGGAAATGCAAGCAGGATAAAAAACAGGTACTGTATAGGTTTTAAGACATTCATTAGTATATCGTTGTTATTACTGAATTCATTTTTAATTTTTTAAAATCACTTTCCGGGTTTCAACGGTGTCGCCACAGATGAAGCGGATGAAGTACATACCGGGTATGCTGTTGCGTGGCTGCCATTCGATTTCGGTGAATCCGGCAGGGTACACCGCGTTGGTTAAGGTCTCAATGCAAATGCCACTCAAATTGTACACATTCATAAATACCTGTGCTGACTCAGGCAAACTGAAACGCAGGATGGTACTGTTGGAGAACGGGTTGGTGTAATCGGGCAGAAAATGTGGCTTCGGCTCCATATATTCAACCGGTTTGCCACCTTTGGATATGATAATGCTGAAAGGTGGTGTGTTGCTGGTAGTCTGACTTGTTTTCGAAAGGTGTTTCACAAGTTGCTTCGGACTGTACATAATGTTATTGGTTGCAGGTTTAACAGCCACAGACGTATAGTTAAACGTATAGTATGTGTTGTCGGTCATGGAAATAGCTTTGGAAGCTTGATGATCCTGAAGGCTGATGTTCCAGTCCGAAGGCCAGTTGGCAGGAATCTGCCATTGCAGGGTATACCTGTCGCTGATCCCTGCACCATTTATCTGCCCACCGACAAATAGGGGAATGTTTACCAGACTGGTATCCTGAAGTGGTAGATTGTTGATTACCAATGGACTTACGTTATGAGGTGAGCTTAAAGTATATAGCTCAATCCACGTATCGTTCATGGACTCGAGGCGGTAAGCATCCCTGCTGTCCGGTCCAACGATACCATTGTTGTCGAATGAAATAAATGAAGTGGTTTGCATCTGGTGACCTGACAGGGTAAGCGGAATACACACGGTCTCATTGATCGCAGGACTCCTCCTGAAAGTTCCGACAGTTGTGGTTTTGGCAACATTGGTAAAACTAATAGTAGGAGTAGGCGATGCGGTGTTGGCATGTACCCAGAAAGCCTGAAAAGGAGGAATTTTTCCATTACCCAGCGTTCCCATAGTTCCGTTCCATGTCAGATATTCACCATTTCCGCTTTGAGCCAACGGATCCCATACATAAATGGAATTGTCCACATTGGTTTTCGTCCACCCAGAACTTGCATCCCAGTCGAGGGTACTGGCTGTGGGGTTCCCAATCAGATTCCAGCCCTGATCGAGTGCATTTAAGTCATAATAAGTGGAGTCTGAAACGGATGGTGTTTGTGAAGTAGCCCGTGCAGTATAAGTCAGATAATAGTTGTAGTTCAAGCTTCCGTTGTAATTTTCTACGCCTGTGACTGACATAGTTTGTGGAAGTACATCTGAATAATTAAAACCGGTATTTATGGTGCCTAATTTATTTTGTATTCCGGCACCATTGAATATATAGTGGAAATAACCCCGTCCGGCAGAAATAGCATCTGCCAGATTTGCCGGTTTCCGCCAACCTTGTAAGGTTGTCCCTGCATCGGTTTCGTCCCACCACATCAGATTGGGTTGTAAAGTTGAATCTGTTGAATTAGTAAAGCCCTGGGTAACCAATGGATATTTAAACATATCAGCGTAAATGGTTGCCACCGGCGAAGCCACCATGCGCCATCCTTTGGTGCCTGTGAGTTGTCGTTGCATTTTGAGGGTGGGTGTGCTGGAACTCAGGTTCAAATAACGGGAACCCGATTTGAGTATTATTTTTGAACCAATACCGGTAGTAATAGTCGCACCGGATTGAAAGGTTAAAAGCGGTACTGAATCCAGCGTTAATGTAGCACCATTCTGAATTTGCAATTTTCCTGTGCTTGATATAGTGACATCTGCACCGGATATGACCGGATATTTAGTCGGGGATGAGGGTATAGTCACATCAGTTGTTGCAGTAGGTAATTGGTTACAAGCCCAGTTTCCTGGAGTATTCCAATCTGTACTGAGACTACCGGTCCAGGATCCGTCCAAATTGATAGTAACAGAAGAAGTTGCCGTTACAATTCCACATCCACCTGCTGCTGCAATAGTGTAGGTAACCGTATAAGTCCCTGCTGTACTAGAACTTGGTGTAATCGCGCCAGTTGCACCATCTATCGTTAAACCTGAAGGTAGAGCAGCGTAAGTACCATCTGCGGTTCCTGTTCTGGTAACTGGCTGAGCTGTTCCCAGACTATTACAGAAAGGCGACCCTGCATAGGATATCGTAGCAGTAGGCACGGCTGTAACCGTTACAGTGGCTGTGCCTGTTAATTGGGCTGGACAACTTGTTGAAACGGTGGTTGCCAATACATTAAAGGTGGTGGTTGAGGATAGATTGCCTGTCGGTAAACTGATGGTTCCGCTTGTTCCTGTTACCTGTGTACCCACATTGACATTACCTGAATTATTTCTTAATTGGTAGTTTGTACCACTTACGGATAAGGCTACAGTGACGTTGGTGCTTGTTCCTGAACAGATCGAACCCGTACCTCCTACGGTTAAACCTATAGCCGGTAATGCATTAACGGTAACGGTGGCTACATTACTTGTCGTACTCCCATTTCCATTGCTTACAACAACCCTGTAGTAGATTGTGGATGTGAGAGATGGAGTAGTATAATTGATAGAGGTAGCACCGGAAATACTAGAATAGGTTCCACTGTAAGTTGAGTTAGACCACCATTGATAGCCTGTCGCGTTGACCGCAGTTACACTTAAGTTAGTAGTTGTGTTAGAGCAAATAGTGGTATTTGATGGCTGAACACTGATTACCGGTGGAGATGAAGCACCATAAACGGTAATTGTAAAGCTATAACTGGCAGTACATCCGCTTGCCTGATAAAGGGTGATGGTTCCCGGATAAGTGCCAATAGCGGGATTACTTGGTACTGTTAATACAATAGGCGAAGCAGGAATTGCAGTCGGCGTTGTAATATCGGTAAACCCCTGGCTGTTTACGGAAGCGGGATAGTCAATAGTATAATTAGTGGCCGCATTTGTGGCCACAGATTTTGCAGAGTAAGGAAGGTTTACCGAAGTAGTTCCTTTAGCCACTGAAAGACTAGTACTTGTAAAGGTAACAGACGGTGAAGCTAATTGATTATCGAAATTAATAGCTGTGACCGATGTAGTTGAGCAAGTGCTACTACCTATCTTGTATGCTTTTACATAGATATTTAGCAAATTACTGGTTAGTTGGTTTGTATATAGAGTGATGATTCCTCCTGTTCCTGCAATAGCAGCACCTTGAGATTGTCCGGATCCATTTACCAATTGATAAATTACACCTGTTTGAGAAGTTGTTAGTGTTAACTGTCCGGCACCACCGTAACAATAGCTCATACTTCCACCTGTGTAAGTAGGCATCGCAGGTGAAATACATTGTACCGTAGCAAGTTCAGCGCTTAATACACTTTCGCATCCTGTTGCACTGGTTAAAGTAACTTTTAACTTTCCTCCAACATATAAATCTTTGGGTATTACTCCACTTAATCCACTTATTGTCCATGGGCCATCACTTACAATAGAAACACCTGATCCAACCAATGTTTCATCTTCATAAATGTTTAATGTTACAGGGTAAGAAACTCCCGATATGGTTCCGCTTACTGATGTCTGCCCTTCCGTTGGGGCAGTGATACCAATTGTATATCCTGTCAAACTGGTTTGCAATGAAATGGTTACCTGGTTGGAATACCCGCTTGCTGTAACGCAACCATTAGCAGCTACTTTTGCCTCAATAATATCTCCGGAGCTAAGAGCCGGACTTATCGCTGAAATAGTCCATGTTCCTCCCGTTGCAACGGTAATTGATCCAATAGGAGCAACCAAATTAGTAGTTTTATACAACTGAATTGTTGCTCCAATCTCCGTCGAAAAACCACTGATTGAAGTTGGAGGAGATGAATTACAACCCATCGAATTTATTGAGGGTTTGGCATATTGAAAAGTTACGGAACCCACCGCATTTGAAACACAACCTCCATCACCATTGCCAGAAAGAATAACAGCAACTCTTGATTGCGATGCTGTTATTGCATCACTACAAGTCAATGTAGGTATATTGACAGACCATGTATTACTTGCCGTAACTGATGTGGTTGCAACCTTAACAGCATTTGCATAAACAGTTATAAAATCGCCGCTAATCCCAGTTCCTGTTACATTAGTAGCTCCGCTTAATATAGGTGAATTTATGGTTGGTATTGCAGTTGTTGTTTTACCAAAACACCCACTGAATCTTGTCGATTCACAACCATTAACAGTTACAGTAGCATAATAAGTTCCATCTGGCACTTTTGAACCATTTGTTGTTACAGGCGTTCCACCTGATAATTGTAAAGTTGTATTTCCTACTGTTGCAGCACCGGATTTCCAAGTTGTGCCATCACTATTATACACAGTTATCGTTGTTCCTATTACTGCGGTTGGAAAAGTCACTGTAATTTTTCCTGAAGCAGAAAAATTAAAAGCTGTAGGTGCAGAAGGAGGAGTACATCCTGCCGTAACTGTTTTTGAACTGCAATTGGCAAATGAAGTTCCTTTGTTCGAAACGGTTGCTGTTGCAGTTGCTGTTATCACATCGGTTGCAACAAATGTCAAACCATTTCTGGACCATGCACCGCTGGTAACTGTGACTGGTGCTCCTGCTGCAACGCCATTTTTATATACCTGAATCAATGTACCATTCGCCTCAGTAGAAGTTCCGCTTACTGTGGTTGAAGCGGTGGTATAAGATCCTGTGATGGTAGGACATGTCGTTCGATCCAGTACTTCAGTTCCCGGAACAGTGGGTGTTTGTGAATCTATTAATGTTTCGAAAATGGCATCTACATTACTCCCTGTCGTAACCCCTCCAATATCCGATAAATTGTTGCCAATAGCCGGATAGGGGTTCATCGTGGTAACCGCAACGATCCTGAGCGGCGTTGAAGCAGTAAAAAGGGTAGAAAGGGAAGAGAGCGGGAGATAAAAGTCGTAAAAATAATCAGGATCACCACCCGCAGTGGAAACTGCAACTGATTTCTGGCAATTGGTATCGTACAATGCACTGGCAACAAGGATAGGTGTAGTTGTTCCATCAACATTAAATGCTTTTACATTAAAATTGGTTTCCAAAACAATTTCCACTTCAAATCCCGGGTTTCCGGGTACGGCATTTGGGTCGGCATTGGGTCCGGTAAAACCAAATTTTCCATCTGTGTCAATTAAAATAGAGTACGATTTGGAGTTAGGGGCATACCCACCCAGCCGGAAACGGAACAGGAGGTTTGTTCCATCGTTATAGGTAAGAATTGCATTATTCCCTGCTGCATCAATTCCAACAATATCGCTGTATCCACCAACCGGGCCTCTTAATATGTCGCCCAAGGGGTCGGGTCTTATCAACGCCACATACGGTATCTCACTCTGGAAAACATCATTGTTTGGAGGTATCGTAAACCCTAACTGTACCCCATTGGTTTTTTGCGAAACATAACCATCTAAATCCGGATCAAGTACTGAGTTCCCGGGGGAATTTGCAGGTTTAATGATCAAACCAGGTGTTTGTGCTTTAACATTGTTGATCCCCGGCAACAGACTTAGCAACATAATCAGGAAGAAATATATCTTTTTTGAGGGATGTAAATTTTTGTTCATCTGCTTCGGGGTATTAAAAGATAAATACCAACCAATGACAGAGATTTCATGAAGATGTGGAAATGATTACCTTCATAAAAGTACCCGTGTTTCCCGGAGAGATAAGCCGAAACCGCATTTAAACTATTTAGAGGATCAAAGGGTTTGGACAGAAGCGCAAAAAGCTTTTCTGCGTTAGTTTGCAAACGATTACGGAAAGAACCAGCAGTTCGGTTGTTCCCGGAAATAGCAGATTGTACAAAAGTTCTCATATTGTTCACAAATATAGCTATTTATACCTATAAAACCGCGGATTGGGCTGATTTTATTGAAATAATTAATTAACCTTCAACAGATTTTAACAATAAGTAATAGCAAAAGATGTACCAATTAGTTGTTGGCTTTGTATTATTGGAAATATGCAGCGCAAATGTAGTAATAATTATTTTATTTGTAGCACAAAAATAGAATTATTTGTATTTTTTGTTACAAATTCTACAAATATTATCTGTTATTAAGATAATCAATACCTGAAAATCGCCATTTTCATTTCATGTGGAAAATCCCAATCAGCAAAAAAAACACCAATAATAACTGATTTTTTTGTAAAATGGATAATAGACTATGCCAAACCAACGCATAAAAAAGTCGCCTAAAATCCGCCTTTACATTAAAAATTTACTCAACATTACAACAAAGCTTTCAACGTATTTACAAAAGCTTTCACTTCTTCTTCGGTCGTATCAAACGAACACATCCAGCGTTGTTCGTGGGTTTTGGCGTCCCATTCGTAGAAAGGATATTGATTGCGCAGCGGTTGAATGGTTTGAACAGGAATAATAACAAACACGGCATTGGCATCAACGCTTCGCGTGATTTGTACATCCGGCAGGTTGCTTACTCCGTTGGCAAGTAATTGCGCCATTTTGTTGGAATGAGTAGCCAACCGGAGCCATAAATCGTTTGTAAGTAAAGCGGTAAATTGAGCAGCAATAAAGCGGTTCTTAGAGAACAGTTGAGCCGTTTGTTTATGAAAATAGGGAGCGTTTGCTTTCAATTCATCGTTGAAGATCAGCACTGCTTCGCCAATCATTAATCCGTTTTTGGTTCCCCCGAAACTCATAATATCCACTCCGCAATCCACCGTAGCAGCTTTCAGACTAACGCCCAACGAAGCCACAGCATTCGAAATGCGTGCTCCATCCAAATGAACGTACATCGAGTTGTCGTGAGCAAAATCACACAAGGTTTTCAGCTCATCAAGCGAATAAACTGTTCCAAGTTCGGTACTTTGACTGATGGAGATGACCTTTGGTTGAGTGTTATGAACGTTACCAACGCGGTTGAGCAGGGGTTTAATCAATTCAGGAGTCAGTTTGCCATCGGGCGTTTTGAGAGGTAGGAGTGAGGCTCCGATTTGTTGAGTGGGTGCCCCGCATTCGTCGGATATAATATGCGCGTATTCCGAACATACAACAGCCTGAAACGGCAAAGTGCAGCATTTTAGGCAGGTTACATTGGCTCCGGTGCCATTAAAAGTATAGAGTACGGTTACTTTTCCAAAAATGTTTTCGAAAATACGATTTGCTTCTCCGGTAAATTCGTCATCACCATACGAAATCTGGTGTTTACTATTCGCCTGTTGAAGCGCTTCAAAGATTTCGGGATGAATACCCGAATAATTATCACTTGCGAAAGATTTCATTGAATTTATTATATTGAGTTGTAATAAAGACAAAAGAACAGATTACCAAGACGAGGGTATAGGTCTTGGTTCTTTTGTCTTGGTTCTTTTGTCTGATTTAAAATTTAAATTTATCAAAGAAACTCTTTGATTTTATTTCTTCGGAAGTGGCTGGAGTTACGGTCGTATCTTCGGAACGGGCAATTGCTTCACCTTGTTCGCGCTTGATAAATGCAATCACATCATCCAATCCTTCTATAAATTTATCGAAATCTTCTTTGTATAGAAAAATTTTATGTTTTTCGTAAGTTACCTGTGCATCTTCCTCGTAACCAACTACTTTCTTTTTGCTTTCGGTAATTGCCAGAAACAAATCGTCGTTTCTGCTCTTTTTCACATCCAAGTAATAAATGCGTTTTCCGGCTTTAATTGATTTAGAATAAATAATTTCATTGTCTTTCTTTTCAATTTCAAATTTTTTCTTTTCAACTTCCATAATGCTACTGATTTTACAAAAACAATTATTATATCAATTTTCAATTCTTTAATTTCCAATTATGAATTACATAAGAGCGTTCAAATTTCAGCATTTTTTTTGAATTTATCAAACAAAATAGCTGTTTTTGTTGAATTGCAGATAAAATAATTTTGAAATTTAATTTTAATGTTTGTTTGTGAAGGCAGATTAAGGATTTTTTTATGTCTGTTTATCCACAAAAAAGAGTTTGTAATATTTTGATTCATAACTTTGTAAACAATGTTTCGTTTATTTTTGCTGATAATTGATTTAAAACAAAAAAAAACCTTATTTTTGCAATCTATATTTGCTCATTAAAGCAATTAAAACGGGTAATATTCGTTAAGTTCAGAAATTCAATTCCCAACTAATCACTTTAAATAAAATTCATAATGGAATCAACCGTAAAATTACACTCACTCAGAGTCGTAGAGATTAAGTCTTATGTTTTTGCTGCACTTTTTATTGGCGGTAACATTGTATTACCACAAATTTGTCACTTGTTGCCATTCGGAGGCCAGATGCTGTTGCCAATTTACTTTTTCACCCTCATTGCGGCATATAAATATGGTTTCTTTACCGGTTTACTAACCGCTGTGGTTTCTCCGATAATTAATCATGCACTTTTTGGAATGCCGGCTGCAGAAATGCTTCCGATTATCCTTATTAAATCGGCTTTGCTGGCTACGGCTGCTGCTTACATGGCTCAACGCACCAAACAAATTAAATGGCAAAATTTGCTTTTGGTTATTTTATTTTATCAGGGAGTTGGCATGATGGCTGAATTTGCCCTGACCGGTAGCTTTGTTGCAGCTTTGCAGGATATTCGGTTGGGATTTGCCGGCATGTTACTTCAATTGATTGGAGGATTTTACTGCCTGAAAGCAATTGCGAAATGGTAAAATAGTCGGTAGTTAATAGTCGGTAGTAAGTACAATATAGGTGGTAGTTTGTAGTAGGTAGATTTTCCAATTGTAAATTTTAAATGAATAAATTGTAAATGAGTTAATGGATAAATCTTTTGATGAAGTGTTGGAAAGGGTGCGAAAAATTGAATTTTCGGAGACCTTTGACCTTGTGGTGGCAATTGCCAATGGAGGTATCATACCGGCAGCTATGATAAATCAACGGTTGGGATGCGAATATCAGTTGCTCAGGTTGAATTTGCGTGATGCTATGCAGAATAAATTGTATGATAAGCCAAAATTGTTGGCAGAAATTGATTTTGATTTTAAAGGAAAACGTATTTTATTGATTGACGATAGGGTAAAAACCGGCACTACGCTGGGGTTTGCTAAAGAATTACTTTCCGATGCTGCTCTTGTGAAAACATTTGCTGTAAATGGAATTGCCGATTATTGTTTGTATAACGAACCTTGTTTCCGGTTTCCGTGGATAGTTTAATCAATTAATAATTACCAATTAATAATTAACTTCTAACCTTGTTGTTCGAGTTGTTTTAATATATAAAAGTGCTATCTTTGCAGCCGAATTAGAAATCAATACACATTATGCGATTTCTTAAATTATTAATTGTACATTATTGATTGTACATTATAAAAGCGTTCTGTATTTTATGATTAATAGAGTTTTATTGCGTATTAAGATAGTACAAATCTTATATTCCTATTACAAGAGTGATGGTAAATCGTTACCTTTAGCCGAAAAAGAATTATTTCACAGCATCGAAAAAACCTATGATTTGTATTTTCACCTGATGCAATTGTCGGTTGAAATTACCCGGTATGCTGCCGAAAAAATAGAAACAAAACGCAACAGACTTCTCCCTACTGACGAAGATTTACATCCGAATACCCGTTTTATTAACAATTCATTTGTTGCACAACTTTCTAAAAATGTTCTATTTAATGATCATCTTTCTGCCCATAAACTATCATGGGTTAATTATCCCGACATAATCAAAGAACTTTTTGAAGAACTTGTTGCAACTGAATTTTATCCGGAGTATATGAATTCACCATCAGTCGATTATGTCGCTGATAAAGATATTTGGCGTAAAATCTACAAAAAAGTAATTTTGCAGAACGAAGAACTGGAAGATTCTATTCAGGATCAGAGCATTTACTGGACAGATGATATTGAAATGGTGGTCAGCTTTATTATCAAAACCATTAAACGTTTCGATTTGTCAAACGGTGCAGAACAGGATTTATTACCCATGTTCAAGGATCAGGAAGATGCGGAATTTGCGCGTAAACTCATTCAAAGTGTTTTGACCAAAAGTGTTGATTTGCGGGAAATGATTGATGTAAATACTAAAAACTGGGAACTGGACCGAATTGCGTTTATGGACATTATCATTATGGAAGTGGCTTTGGCTGAATTGCTTGATTTTCCAACCATTCCTGTAAATGTTACGCTGAATGAATATATCGAAATTGCTAAAACTTACAGCACCGAAAAAAGCGGAACTTTTATCAACGGAGTACTCGATAATATAGTAGGACAGCTTAAAAAAGAAAATAAGTTGATTAAAGTGGTGATGTTTAGCAATAATAAAAAATAATAAACTAATTTTGCAAGTATAAATTTTAAAAAGGGAAAAATATGAATTTAGTAAGTATTTTATTACAAGCAACAACTCCTGCAGCAGGTGGCGCCAGCAGTTACACAGGAATTTTGATGATGGTATTGATCTTTGTGGTTTTCTATTTCTTCATGATTCGTCCACAATCCAAACGCCAGAAAGAAATTAAAAAACAACGTGAAGCCATGAAAACTGGCGATTCAGTTGTAACTTCGGGTGGAATTTATGGAAAAGTAAAAGACATTAAAGAAACCACCGTTATCGTGGAAATAGCCGATAATGTTCGCATTAAAGTAGACAAAAACTCAGTTTTTGCCACAGCTGAAGATCTTCAAAGTCAGGCAAAATAAACCGATTTTATGGCTGAAAATAACGGCATAAAGTTTCTCGGGTATAACATGCAAAAGCTTAAATCATTCTTTTTATCAAAAGATATTTTAAGCTTTTTGCTTTTTCTTGTCATTTCCGGAGGATTTTGGTATGTTCATGCTTTGGGCAAAGAGCGGGAGAGAAGTATTAACGTGCCGGTTCGGTATGTCGGAATCCCCTTGAATGTCGCTATAACTAATTCTCCTCCTTCCAAAATTTCATTGAATATTAAGGATCAGGGTATACGTCTTTTTGAGTACTCAAGTGAGCAAGAGTCACCATTGACTATCGATGTTCGTGGGTCTTTTTCTCAAAAAGGTCAAATTCTAATTCCCGCCGACCAATTGAGAAACAGAATATCCCGTTATTTGAAACCAACCACCACGCTAATAGAAATTCATCCTGATTCAATTTTAATTCAATACGAAAAATTGAATGTAAAGACCTTACCCATTGAACTTTATTCTAAAATTGAATTGGTTCATCAATATATGTTGAGTGATAAAATAAGACTTGAACCCAATAAAGTAACCGTCTTTGGTCCCAAACATGTGCTTGATACCTTAAAAAAAATTCGTACAGAATGGCTTGTTTTGAAAAATTTAAGTGATACCGGTTTTTTCCATTGTAAATTGAAACCAATAAGATTTGTTCGTTTTTCATCTCAAGAAACAAAAGTCAGTATTTTTGTTGAACAATTTACTGAACGAAAAGTACAGATTCCGGTAACCGTATTGAATTGTCCTGATAATCTGGCTGTCCGTACATTTCCTGTCTTAGTTAACGCTACTTATATTGTCGGATTAAGTCAATTCGAAAGATTAAATCCAACCGATATTCAAATTTATTTGGACTATAATGAACTGAAATCGAATAATCTAAGCAAGTATATTTTAAAAATAAAAAATAATTCAACACATATTTCCAATATCAGAATTTCACCACCCGAAGTTGAATTTATTTTGGAACAGAAATAAGATCTATGAAAAATATACAAATGGTCGACTTACGAAGTCAATATGAGAAGATAAAAGATGAAGTGAATGCCGGGATTCAAGAAGTTATTGATACAACTACATTTATAAAAGGCGGTAAAGTAAATGATTTTCAACGAAATTTGGAATCGTATTTAAATGTAAAACATGTAATTCCGGTAGGAAATGGCACTGATGCGTTGCAAATTGCCCTTATGGCATTGGGACTTAAACCCGGCGACGAGGTTATTACTCCTACATTTACTTTTATAGCTACTGCTGAAGTAGTTGCATTACTTGGCTTAACGCCTGTATTGGTGGATGTTGATTTCGATACATTCAATATTTCAGTGGAATCAGTAAAAAAAGCCATTACACCCAAAACAAAAGCCATAGTACCGGTTCATCTTTTTGGTCAGAATGCCGATATGGAGGCGATTCTGACATTGGCTAAAGAACATAATTTATATGTGATTGAGGATGCCTGTCAGTCGATAAGTTCAGTTTATACTTTTTCGGATGGAAGTAAGGTTCAGTCGGGTTGTATGGGCGATATCGGCTGTACTTCTTTTTTCCCTTCTAAAAATCTTGGTTGTTTTGGAGATGGTGGTGCTATTTTTACCAATAATGATGAATTGGCAGTCAAAATGCGCGCAATTTCAAATCATGGTATGGTGGTGCGTTATCATCACGATTTGGTTGGGGTAAATTCTCGTCTTGACAGTGTTCAGGCTGCTGTGCTGGAAGTAAAACTGAAACATTTGGATGAATATAATACCGCTCGGAATTCAACTGCTGACTTTTACGATAAAGTTTTCTTCAAAATCGATAAATTAATTATTCCGGCTCGTTCTACTAAATCAACTCATGTTTTTCATCAATATACCTTGAAATTAAATGGTGTAAACCGTTCTGAATTACAAAAATATCTCACCGATAAAGGAATCCCCGCCATGATTTATTATCCTGTACCGTTGCATTTACAGAAAGCATATCAGGATCCGCGCTATCAAGCCGGTGATTTTCCGGTTGCTGAGAAATTGTGCGAATGTGTTCTTTCATTGCCTATGCATACTGAATTATCGGAAGAACAGCTGGAGTATATAACTAAAAACGTATTGGAGTTTATTGAATAGATGTTGAGTTGGTGATTTGTTTATTTGCTTATTTATTTGAATGCTAATTAATCACCAACTAACCAAATCACCAACTAACCAACTAACCAATGGATAAATATTTTGCACAAGAAACTGCTGTAATTGATGACGGCTGTGAAATAGGAAGCGGAACAAAAATATGGCATTTCTCGCACATAATGACTAATTGTATCATTGGCGAATCTTGCAATATTGGACAAAATGTAGTGATTTCGCCAGCTGTGATATTGGGAAGAAATGTGAAGATACAAAACAATGTATCGGTTTATACCGGTGTGATTTGCGAAGATGATGTTTTTCTCGGACCTTCCATGGTTTTCACCAATGTGATCAATCCGCGCAGCCGTGTGAACCGAAAAAATGAATACGTTCAAACGATTGTTCGCAAAGGTGCCAGCATAGGAGCCAATGCAACGATAGTTTGTGGAAACGAAATTGGTGAATATGCAATGATTGGTGCAGGTGCCGTAATAATCAAACCGGTAAAATCTTTTGCCTTGGTAGTTGGTAATCCTGCACGACAAATCGGTTGGGTAAGCGAGAATGGACATAAATTGCATTTTGATAGTGATGGAAATGCTATTTGTCCTGAAACAGGGCAGAAGTATGAGTTGAAAGATGGAAGCGTTTCTAAAATTTCCAATTAATCAATTTCCAATATCCAATTAAATGAACGTTTAGCAATATTATGGAAAGAGAAAATATAATTGTCGATAAAACATTCCAATTTGCACTAGATATAATTGATTTTACTGAATCTCTGAATGAATTAAGAAAATTCTCACTTAGTAATCAGTTGTTTAGATCAGGGACTTCAATCGGTGCAAATGTGTCAGAAGCTCAACATGCTGAAAGTGAAGCGGATTTTATTCATAAAATTAAAATTGCAGCCAAAGAAAGTGAAGAAACAGAATTCTGGTTGAAACTATGCAAATATTCTTCTCATTATCCCACAAATGATAAACTTCTGTCTGACAACAAAGTAATACAAAAAATACTAACTAAAATAATCCATACTACTAAAAACAAATAATTGGAAATTGGTAATTGGAAATTAAAAATTGATTTATGATAAAATTTGCAGTAATAGGGCAGGGGCACATTGGAAAACGCCATGCTGAAATGATTCGTCTGAATCCTGATTCGGAATTAGTGGCTGTGTGCGATGTATTGTCCAAAGAGCAACTTGGTTTAACTGATATAAAAGAAGCATACTTTTCGAATATTGACGATTTATTGGCTGCTGATTTGGATATTGATGTCATCAATATTTGTACTCCCAATGGATTTCATGCTGAGTATGCCATTAAAGCTTTACAGGTTAAAAAGCATGTTGTGTTGGAGAAACCGATTGCATTGACCAAAAATGATGCTGAAGATATTTTGTTTAAATCGCTCGAAATGTCTCGACACGTATTTTGCGTTATGCAAAATCGTTACTCTCCGCCTTCTGTCTGGTTGAAAGAACTGGTTGACAATCATACGCTTGGCGATATTTTTATGGTAAAATTGGATTGCTATTGGAATCGCGACGACCGTTATTATAAAAAAGGAAACTGGCACGGAGACGCTAAGTTAGATGGTGGAACACTATTTACGCAGTTTTCGCACTTTATCGATATTATGTATTGGCTTTTTGGTGATGTTCAGAATATTCGTGGAAACTTTGCCGATTTTAGTCATAAAGAACTGACTGATTTTGAAGATACCGGCGTGGTTACTTTTGACTTTGTAAATGGAGGAATGGGTTCCCTAAATTATTCAACATCTGTTTGGGACGCGAATTTGGAAAGTAGTATCACCATTATTGGGTCAAAGGGAACGGTGAAGGTTGCCGGTCAATATATGAACGATGTAACTTATTGCCATATAAAAGACTACGTAATGCCCGAATTATCACCTTCCAATCCGCCAAACGATTACGGTTTGTATAAAGGTTCTGCTCAAAATCATCATTATGTGATTGAAAATGTGATTGAAAAACTATCCGATAAAGGAACTATCACCACTAATGTACTCGAAGGATTGAAAGTGGTGGATATAATTGAACGTATTTATGCGGTACGCGATACTCAATGGAAAAAATAATTGACCCCTAACCCCTAAAGGGGAATAAAAAACAGAAAAAATGATACAACGAATTCAAACAATCTATTTACTGGCAATTGTAATTCTTTCCGGAATCACCATTTTTTCTCCGATAGCCGATTTAATAAATAAAGTCGACAATCAGATTTATTTAGTTGATTTTAAAGGGATTTCGCTGATTAAACCCACCGGGAATATTATTGAATCAGCTATCTGGGGATTAACTTCCGTTTCGGCAGTTGTTCCAATTATTGCTTTAATTACAGTTTTTTCCTTTAAAAATAGAGTAAAACAAATCCGTCTTTCGGTTATCAATATGATATTTATGATATGTTTTTATTTTTTTTTAGTATTGTATTTATGGCCTGCTTGCATCCGTTTACATACTGACTGGCATTTGCGAATTGTGTCAGTATTCCCGCTTGTAAATCTGATTTTGAGCTATTTAGCTATTGGTGCAATTGGAAAAGATGAAAAACTGGTAAAGTCATTGGATAGATTACGCTAAAGAAACTGAACAATAACAATTTAAAACGCCTTAATTCTGAGGCGATTTTTGTTTCAATCGTTTTGTTGAACAAAGGTTTGTTTTCAACTGTTTATTGTTGAAATTAAACAATCGGAAAGATGAGAGCGAATCTATCTATACTAATCACTGCCGTGTTACTTGTTTTCACTCAAAGTGCATGCAGTCAACAAACCAGGAAAATGAAACTAAATCCACTTACACCGGCCGAACAAGCCGTTATATTACACAAAGCTACAGAAAGGCCTTTTTCAGGCGAATATGAAAACAATTATGCAAAAGGAACTTATGTCTGTAAACGATGCGATGCTCCGTTGTATCGATCTGAATCAAAATTTGATGCGCATTGCGGTTGGCCTAGTTTTGATGATGAAATAAAAGGTGCCGTGAAACGGATTCCGGATGCCGACGGAAAACGAACCGAAATTGTGTGTGCAAATTGCGGCGCACATTTAGGACATGTGTTTTTAAATGAAGGTTTTACGCCCAAAAATATACGTTTTTGTGTCAATTCTATTTCAATGAAATTTATACCAGATAAAGTTATGACAGAACAGGAAAAAAATCAGGAAACAGCGTATTTCGCTTCAGGTTGTTTCTGGGGTACTCAATACTATTTGATGAAAGCTCCCGGAGTCATCTCAACGACTGTGGGTTACATGGGCGGTCACACTAAAAACCCTACTTATAAAGAAGTTTGTACCGGCGAAACCGGTCATGTGGAAACTACAGAAGTGGTTTTTGACAAAACCAAAACATCGTATGATGCATTGGTAAAACTGTATTATGAAACACACGATTTTACGCAAGTTGGTGGACAAGGACCCGATATTGGCGATCAGTACCGTTCAGTAGTTTTCTATACTTCTGAAAACCAGAAACATATTGTAGAAAAATATATTGGTATCTTAACCGAAAAAGGCTATAAAGTGGCGACTATTTTACGTCTGGCACCTGAATTCTGGAAGGCTGAAGATTATCATCAGGAATATTACGAAAAAAAACACGGAACTCCGTATTGCCACATTTACAGGAAGATATTCTAATTCCCGATTTTTTAATTTCCAATTTCCAATTAAGATTGACAACCAAAAAGTCTTTAAATTGGGAATTGGAAATTGTTTTAATTGGAAATTGGATTTACTTTATACCCTTCTTTTTTCAACAGTTTTATCAAACCGTTTTTGCCACCCAAATGCATGGCGCCGACTGCTACAAAACAAGAAGATTGGTTGAAGTAAGCTGGTAATTTAATCATCCAATCTGCGTTTCGGTTATCAACTAATTTGGCATATTCTTCATCGGTCATGTCAGTAATATTGCCTTTCCCTTTCGATAATTCAATTAATTCTTCAATCTTTCCGGCTTTGTAGAGCTTGTTCAACTGGATCATTTCATTCAGAATACTGTCTTTTTTCTGAACAGTTTCCACTAAAATATCGGCTTGTCTTTCCAGATTGCTGTTGTTGAATAAAATTGCAATTTGCTGATCTACAGTTTCTAATCCGATAATTTTTTTGTCTTTTTCGGATGCAACCAACTGAAAATATGAATCCGATTGACTTTCATCTTTAAATCCGGTGAGTTTTTTGTAAATTTCCATTTCATACATGGTCAGAATAAGCGAAGGATTCATGATAGAAACGTCTTTTAAACCGAATTTCAACACTGATTTTAATTCATTATCAACCAGTTTATACTCATCATCGTTCAATAAATCGTTTATTTTTACGTGATTAGGCATAATGGCAGCTTGTTGAATTTTAGCTGTAGCATCAATATTATTTATCACCATTTCACCCACAATCACATCACAAGTATTAAAAGCTTTGAATAATCCCGGTATACTATCCAAAAACTGAATGGAGATTAGATGATGTGTTCCAAATAAATAGGAAGGATGCTTCAATCCGTTACCGCTAACTTTCCAAAGTAATTGAGCTTGAGTAGCAGTTAAACATAGCAATAACAAAAATAAAATCAGAATATTTTTCTTCATGGATGTACTGAATAATAATTTTGGACAACAGAGACACAAAAAAATGCAACAAAAATTTTATTTTTTAAATCGTTGAATTAAATTATACGCCTTGTAAATTCCCAATTCTCCTGCTTTGCTTAAATCGGCTAATCCTTTAACATCTTCACCAATAAATAAATAAGTCAGTCCACGATTGAAATAAGCTTCGGCAAAATCTGGATCAATTACAATACATTTAGTGTAATTTGAGATGGCGGTACGGAAATCTTTTTGTGTACATAAAATGTTGGCTTTGTTGTAGTAAGCAAATGAAAAGTCCGGATTGAGTTCATTTACTTTATCATAATCGCGCATAATTATTTCCGCATCGAAAATTGATTGATTGTCTGAGGCAATTTTTTTATTTTTGCTTTTATCATCCCCGATCATTTTATTATTC